>JAYUJM010000021.1:0-10082 GCA_043765175.1 Pseudobdellovibrionaceae bacterium
ATCAATATTTGCTATAGAAGCAGCTCGGTTAATAATTGTAGAAAATAATTCTGAATCATAATTTGAATATTTTCCTTGAAGTGCTGCAACTAATCGTTCAAAACCCATTCCAGTATCGACACTTGGCTTTGGAAGCGGTCTTAAGTCGCCGGGGCTGATTTCATCAAATTGCATAAAAACTTGATTCCAAATTTCTACAAATCGGTCTTCACCGGCAGCAATTCCTTTAAAGGGATCTTTTTCTATTCCTGCTTTTTCTCCGTGATCATAAAAAATTTCTGTGCAGGGCCCACAAGGCCCTGCATCACCCATGCGCCAAAAATTATCTTTATCAAAACGAAAAATTCTGTCTTTTGGAACACCTTCCTGTTTATGCCAAATGTCAGCAGCTTCATCGTCAGAAATGTGACAAGTGACATAAAGTTTTTCTTTAGGTAAGCCATACTCTTTGGTTAAAACTTCCCAAGCAAAATGAATGGCATCCTTTTTAAAATAGTCTCCAAAAGAAAAATTACCGAGCATTTCAAAAAAAGTATGGTGTCTGGCCGTAAAGCCAACGTTATCCAAGTCGTTATGTTTTCCACCAGCTCGAACACATTTTTGAGATGTAACAGCTTTGACATAATCTCGTTTTTCAAGACCTAAAAAACAGTTTTTGAATTGATTCATGCCTGAATTTGCAAATAACAATGTTGGATCATTTTCAGGAATTAAACTTGAACTTGCAACATGTGTGTGACCATTTTTTTTAAAATAATCAATATATGTTTGACGAACGGCTGAACTAGTATTTTTTGACGTCATTAATGTTCCTATCTTTTTTACTTAAGACTAAAAAAATTTTTTGTAGCATTTTGAATTGTTGAGTGATTGAATCCTTTTCCCAATAAAAAACGCGTTATTTTAGCTTTTTGTTTTTGAAATTCTAAAAATTTCAGATTTTCTAATATATCACGTTTATATTTCGTTTCAAGAGCTCTCAGGCAATTTTCAAATTCAATTTCAGGATCACTTTTGACTGGTTTAAGTCCCATTTTTTTTAGTTTAAGATTTATGGCATTCTGCCCTTTTTTGCGTAATCCCATTGATTGTACAACTTGATTTTGCATTTTTTCTTCAGCAGGTATCCAGTTATTTTCGTGAGCCCAGGCTAAAGCCTGATTCATCACATCAGTTTCGGTGCGACGTTTCAATTTTTCACGAATTTCAAACTCCGAATGATCCCGTTTAGACAATAAGTCCATAATTTTTCGTTTAGCTTGGATTAAAGTTCGAGGAGGTAAGCTTTTAAGAATATCTAATTTAGTACGACGCGGTGGAGACATAAATTTAATATATTCATGTTTAAAAGTTTTCGCAATATAGTTTCATCTTAAACAAGGAGTTACTATGGAATTTGGTCTATTTGGTATTGTAGCAGTTATTTTTGGGCTTGCTCTTGTGGGCGGAGTTTTTAATACGATTAACCAAGGTACAATTGGCGTAATTACTATGTTTGGTAAATATCGACGAATAATGTACCCAGGACTTAATTTTAAAATTCCTTTTTTTGAAATTGTGGCTCGTCGAGTGTCAATACAAAATCAATCCATTGAGCTTCAGTTTCAAGCCATTACATTCGATCAAGCCAACGTTAATTTTAAAGCCATGCTTTTATATTCTGTTATTGATCAAACAGAAGAAACCATAAAAAACGTAGCATTTAAGTTTATAGATTTTGGTTCTTTAATGCAGACTTTAAATCGCACAGTCGAGGGCAGCGTACGTGGTTTTGTTGCTACTAAAAGACAAAATGAGATTTTAGGACTTCGTCGTGACATCGTAAATGCTGTTAAAGATCAACTGGATGAGGATTTGAAATCTTGGGGGTATCACCTTATCGATATGCAACTCAACGATATAACTTTTGATGAGACTATAATGCAATCCATGGCACAAGTTGTGGCTTCAAGCAATCTTAAAGCTGCTGCTGAAAATGAAGCTCAAGCGCTGTTAATCAGACAAACTAAAGCCGCTGAAGCAGATGGTTTAACAATTAAAATTTCTGCTGAAGCAGAGAAAATAGCAGCTAAAATGCGTGGTGAAGGAGTGGCACTATTTCGAGAAGAAGTTGCTCGTGGTATTGCTAAAGCCTCAGATGAAATGAAATCAGCAGGGCTTGACAGTTCATTTATTTTATTTTCCATGTGGACTGATGCAATTAAACATTTTGCAGAGACTGGCAAAGGTAATGTTATTTTTCTAGATGGATCAAGTGAAGGCTTAGATAAAACAATGAAAAATATGTTAGCATTAAATCAAGCTGATCATTTTAAACAACAAACTAAAAAGTAGTCTTTAAAAGATGGAAGAAAATCTAGCTGATAAAAATTTTTGGAAAAAATGCAATGTATGTAAAAAAAATCTGCTTTTAGGATCCAAATACTTTGAGTGCAGTGTTTCTACATGTACTTCTGAAAGAACGGGTTATGTTTTTTGCTCGATCGCTTGTTGGGAAGTTCATTTGCCTGCAGCGAAGCATCGAAGTGCAGGAGCTGTCGAGAAATGGGCACCAAAGACCTTTGAATCAAAAAAATTTATTGCTGCAAGTGCTGTAACTGCAATTGTTACTCAAGCTGTATCTACGTCTAATGAAGTTCTAGTAGTTGTTTCAAAAATGAAACAATATATCAAAGATAAAGGTGATTTTAATACTTCCGAAGATGTGAATCAAATTTTGTCGAATATGATACGCATTGCCTGTGATCGAGCGATCGATAAAGCTCGTTCACAAGGAAGAAAAACAGTTATGGCTAAAGATTTCAGTTTTTAAGATTTAGTTTTAAATATTTCTTTTAAAGGATAATATGAGCACTTCAACTCTAATAGTAAATGCAGGACCAAATTTTCTAAAGCAGATTATTGAAAAAAATCTCAAAGAAAATAAACATAAAGGTCAAGTAATCACGCGATTTCCGCCAGAACCTAATGGGTATTTACACTTAGGTCATGCCAAATCAATTTGTCTAAACTTTGGATTAGCAGAAGAATACAAAGGACAATGCCATTTGCGTTTTGATGATACAAATCCGGAAACTGAAGAAACAGAATATGTTGAATCCATTCAAAATGATGTTCAATGGCTTGGTTTTGATTGGAAAAAAAATAAATTTTATGCATCTGATTACTTTCAACAACTTTATGACTGGGCTATTTATTTAATTAAAAATAATAAAGCCTATGTATGCAGTTTAAATGAAGAAGAGACTCGAAAATATCGTGGTGATTTTAAAACACCAGGTAAAGAAAGTCCTTTTCGAAATCGATCAATAGAAGAAAATTTACAATTATTTGAAAAAATGAAGAATGGCGAATTCAACGAAGGAGCCCATGTACTTCGAGCAAAAATAGATATGCAATCACCTAACATGAATATGCGTGATCCATTATTGTATCGAATTAGAAAAGTAAAGCATCATCGCACGGGAACTGATTGGTGTATTTATCCAATGTATGATTATGCTCACCCACTTTCTGATGCCATCGAAAAAATTACTCACTCTATTTGTACTTTAGAGTTTCAAGATCATCGACCCTTCTATGACTGGTGTATTGAAAATGTTCCTGTTCCAGCAAAACCGCATCAGTATGAATTTGCCAGACTTAATATGACTTATTTAGTTATGAGCAAAAGAAAACTTTTACAATTAGTTAAAGAAAAATTAGTTCTTGGATGGGATGATCCACGCATGCCAACAATTTCGGGTATGCGTCGTCGGGGCTATACTCCAAAGTCATTGCAAAATTTTGCTCATCGTATTGGCGTGGCCAAAGCAGAAAGTTTAATTGAATTTGATATTCTAGAAAACTGTGTACGAGATGATTTAGATGATTGTTCTCATCGAACTATGGCTGTTTTAAATCCAATTAAAATTATTATTCAAAATTGGCCAGAAGCAGACAAACAAGAAATTGAAACATCAATTCATCCCAAAAAAGCAGATCTTGGAAAACGCAAAATTTATTTTACCAAAGAAATTTATATTGAAGAAAATGATTTTAAAGAAAATCCAGAAGCAGATTTTTTTCGTTTATCACCAGGTAAAGAAGTTCGATTGCGTAATGCCTATGTAATTAAATGTGATGAAATCAATAAGGATTTAACTGGTAAAATCATTTTATTAAAATGCACCTACTTGCCAGAAACTTTTGGTGGTAAACCAACTGCCGATGGTCGAAAAATAAAAGGAATAGTTCATTGGGTTTCAGCAACTGAATCAATGAGTGCAGAAATTCGAATGTATGGAAGATTATTTTCTGTTGCAGATCCTGAAAATGTAGCTGAAGGTGAAGATTTTAAAAAAAATCTCAATCAAAATTCACTTCAAGTTTTAAAAAATGCACGATTAGAAAAAAATATGATCAACGCGGATAAGAAGTTACGCTATCAGTTTGAACGGGTAGGGTATTTTTGTTTAGACGAAGTTGATTCTAGTTCTGAAAATCTTGTTTTTAATAAAATTGTTGATTTAGCAACTGGAAATTAAGTGAAAAAAATTGACTCATTTTTTATTTTTTTAGCAACTTATTTTGGTATTGGTCGTTTACCAAAAGCGCCTGGAACCTGGGCCACAATAGCGACAATACCCTTATTCCTAGTAATGGCAAAACTAAGTCCCGTGACGTATATGATGGTTGTTTTTTGTATTTGTTTAGTTGGAATTTATGCGTCACAAGTTTATGAAAAATATTCTAATAAACACGACAGTCAAGAGATTGTCATAGACGAAGTTGCAGGATTTTTAATTACAATGACTCTTGTTCCTGTAAATTCACTAAATATAGCAATCGGTTTTGTATTATTTCGGCTGCTTGATATATTTAAACCGGGCCCGATAGGTTACTTAGATCGTAAAGTTCAGGGCGGGATGGGCGTAATGGTTGATGATATTGCTGCCGGTTTACTTGCCAGTATAATAATGCAAATTTATTTGAATTATTTCTGACATTTTTCACAATAATATGTACCGCGAGTAGCTAATATTATTTTTTTCACTTCTGTTGTTTTACAATTTTGACATTTTTTTTGATAAAAAACTATTAAATGACTGATGCCAAGTCCTTTATTTCCACTGCTGTCACGATAGCCGCCTTGAAATGTAGTGCCACCAAGTTTTACAGCAGGAAGAATAACTTTTTTTATGGCTTGATGAATTTTTGAAACTTCTATTTCTTTAATATCCTTGCAAAGTCTTGTAGGTCGTATTCCAGCACGAGCACAAATTTCGCTTGCAATATAATTACCGGAGCCTGCAAATAGTTTTTGATCAAGTAATGTCACTTTAAGCATACGATTCGGAAACTTGCCGAGCTGATTTTTTAGATAAGGAACTGTAAAATTGGGATCTAAAAGATCGATGCTAAATTGTGAAATTTTATTTAGGGCTTGTTCTTGATTATAAAAATATATTTTTCCAAAACGTCTTGGGTCATCATAAGCTAATATCATTTTTTTAGACTTATGAGATCCATGAATTATAAAATGCGTATGAGAACTTATTTTTTTTTGAATATCTTTTTCAAATCCAAACAGCCAAGTACCTGTCATTCCTAAATGAGTGAGCATTTGCTGTCCATTGGTGAAAATAAAAAACATCATTTTTCCATGACGTTGAATATCTGAAATTTCCAGATTGCATAAATTTTTTGGTATTACAGTTTTAAGGATATTTTTTTTAAATCCTGTAGTGACGGTGACTAAATTTATTTTAAAAGGCAACTGTTTGACGAGTTGACTTCGTATAGTTTCAACTTCTGGAAGTTCTGGCATAATCTAGAATTAGCATAAATTTTGCATAAATCATATTAAGATTTAAAAAAAGCCATGTTGGCCCTGACTTTTAGCAATGAGGTATATAATGAAGCTAGATGAAGTAAATGTACGTAATTACAAACTCCGAGATAATATTAAAACTGAAATTGAAGATCATATCAAAAAAGAAATTTTAGAAATTCCTTTGCCAGGTACTATAAAAGCTACTTTGACTGATCACGGGCAAAATTATGATATAACTGTGGTTGCACAAGTCGATGATAAAATTTTTAATTCTGAGTTGACTGCTTCTAAGAAAAAAATGACAGGGCAGATACGTCGTTGGCAATTTGATTCTTTTAAAAAAGTATTTTCAGACTTATTGCAACAAATAAAAAAAAGCTTAAAATAGGCTTATTTACAAAAGCAGATAAGCCCTTAAGAATTAATTTTTATTCCAAATCTTGACGACACTGTTTATCCAACGACTATATGGCATTATTCGTGTGTAAACTGATTCTCCAGCGCACTGATCTGTCGGATCTTTTATTCCTCTGCTGGTTATTCCCCAAAGTAATAATCCTCCGTTTGTATCTTGAATGAATGCAGGCCCACCTGAGTCTCCATGGCAGGCCCCTTTTCGAGATCTTTGATCAATAGACACTTCCGTTTGACTAAAGTTGGCGTTAGCAATCTTTACGTCAACTGTTCTTAATCTTCCAGATCCATCACTTAAGCCATTTAGTTTTGAAATACCAAATCCCGCAAGGGTTACAATTTCACCATTAGATAATTTGTACGATTTTTTAATGAGTGTAGCTGCATGGGTTTTTTTTGGTAAACCACCTGAGAACTTTACAAGAGCAATATCTCCGTTGTTAGTACGTTCATTTTGTCTGGTTTTCCAAATTGAGTTTAAAGCAATATCGTCAATAGATCTAGTTTCTTGGCTTGCTGTATTTACTCCAAACGAAATTTGCATATCTTCTACATTTCCTTCAACACAATGAGCAGCAGTAATGGCAATATTTTCAGATAATATTGAAGCTGTGCATAGTGAACCTAGTCTTGTATCAATTAAACTGATAGTAGTTGCAGCCAGTTCATTTTTTTTAGTAACGAGTCTTCCACCAATAATTAAATCTTCGGATGAGTTGTCATCTTGTGACTCATTCTGCAAATTGTCTTTATTTTTGTTAATATCGATTTTCTTTGAGTGACAACTAAATATGAGATTGGTTATCAAAAAAATTAGCACATTATTTTTTTTTAAGTTTTGCATTTAAATCCTTTCATTAGATTTAAAATGGATTCTGCAAAAATAAATTCACAGGAATATTTATTTTAAGTATTCACGGATAAAAAAAATATTATATATCGACTTGAGAATTGAATTTCGGAATATGAGGAAAGTTTAATAATATTAGCATTGAAATAAATGCTTCAATTGCACCATAAATAAAGGTCCAACTGCTGCAGGCAAAACAGCCCAATAATATAAAGATCTCAGATTATTGGAAAAATGATTTAAAAAAAGTGCACAATGAGAGGTCCTATTGCAGTGCCTAGTATATCCATTCCTCGATGCCAACCAAAGGCAGCTCCGTGAAATTTTACATCAATAGAATCTGCTAAAAGACCATCACGTGGTGCTGAGCGGATTCCTTTTCTAGTTCGATCTATAAATCGAGCTAGTAGAACCTGATTCCAGCTTGTAGAAATACTTATTATTGGCTTTGCAAACAGCTGCCATTAGATACCCAACTGAAGTCATAGATATTCCTAAAGCTGTAGCTAAAAAAATAGGAGTGATCGGGTAAAGCATTTCAATTGAAGTATTAGCAAAAAATGAAACAAATCCAAGTTTAATAACTGTTGAATTAAATGCTTTATTGTTTTCTGTCGGCATAAATCCTTACTCTGATGATTACATGTTTGTAATTTGTGGTTAAATCTGACTACTGCAAACATAATTGAACATTAATAGGGATGCAATGGATCAAGATAATTTGAAATACAAACAGCTGTTATTTAAACGTCCATTAATTACTATCCCATTTAGGATAATGAAAATATGTATAACACTCGGCGATGTTATAACAAAAACATATGAAAAAAGAGGGTTAAATTTTGGAACAATTAACTCCTCTTTAATTTTGAAAGCTGGTTTAATTGTCGGTATTGTATTAACGACTAAAGCATTAAATAAACACAAGCAACTTGTTGCCTAAGGATAGAAATTGAAAATACTTGTTGTTGAGGATGATCTTGAAATTTCTGGGTTTTTAAAAAGCTGTTTAAATGAAGCTGGTTTCCAAGTACATATTTCACATGACGGATTAGAAGCTTTAAAGTGTATTGAAGAGCAGTCTCCTGATTTAATGATTTTGGATATAATGCTTCCGAAATTAGATGGACTAAGCTTAATACAACAAGTCAGAAAAGATGGTTTTGAAAAAACCGTACTTATTCTTAGTTCTAAAAAAACTGTAGAAGATCGAGTTCAAGGATTACAATCCGGGGCAGATGACTATGTTGTAAAGCCTTTTTCGTTTAATGACTTACTGGCTCGTGTGCAGGTCTTATTGAAACGAAGTGTAAATGCTCAACCTCTTTCTAAACTCAGTTTTGCAGATATAACAGTAGATCTAATATCTCGAGAAGTTCGTCGTGATGTTGTAAAAATTGATTTACATGTTAAAGAATTCTTACTCTTAGAATATTTTATAGTTAATAAGAATAAAGTGCTAACAAAAGCTCAAATTTTAGAAAAAATTTGGGGCTATGATTTTAATCCGCAGACTAATGTAGTAGATGTTTTAGTTTGTCGTCTACGCAATAAAATAGATAAGGACTTTTAGTTAAAGTCATTCATACTGTTCGTGGTGTGGGCTACATTTTTAAAAAAATTAATCTTTTATCGAAAAAAATCAGCTATCAATTAGCATTTTCTTATTTAGTTTTTATAATACCGAGTTATTTCGTCATCTATTTTGTATTCGATTATTTATCTACAAGTTACATCATTAAAAAGGATCATTTCCAAATTGAAAGCCAGATTCAAATTTATCAAGAAGCATTTGAGCAAAAAGGGCTTGAAGGAATTCAGAATTTACTTGAAAACTCAAATACACATTCAAGTTATCAATATTTAGTCGTTGTATCGAATAATGAAAACGAAATTGTATTGTTTCACCTGCCACATTCAAATCAAGCATTTGATTTAAAAAAAATTAAACAAGATATCATTGTTAATAATTTGGCGAAAAATATGTCTTGGTTTTTTTTAGCTTCTGCTGAAGAGGACTACGATGCGATTGAAGCTAAAACTATTCAATTGAATGATCATTTTAAATTAATTGTGGGCTCTAATACTAATTTTCAAGATGATTTAATTGATAATTTTCACAAAATATTTATTTATATATTATTTCCAATTATTGTAATTTCAATTTTTGGATCAATATTTATTGCACAAAAAGTTTTAAATCCTATTGTAAAGCTTAAAAATTCGATGAGTGAAGTTAAAAAAGGTCAGTTGTCATTTCGAACAGAATTACCAGTGAATAAAAATGAATTATTTGATTTAACAAATCTATTTAATGAAATGATTGATCAAATTGATAATTTAGTTTTAGCGATGCGTGATACAATAGATAATATTGCTCATGATTTAAAAACACCATTAACTAGGAATCGAATAGCTCCAGAATTAGCACTACAAAAAATGAACTATTAGATTTAAAAGCTGCAGCTGAAGAAAATATTGAAAACACAGATAGTATGTTAAAAATAGTGCAAACAATTTTAACTGTGGCACGAATTGAAACGCAAACAATGGTATTGCATAGGGAAAATTTTAAATTAAGAGTACTAATTAATGAAATACTTGATCTTTATTATTTTGTGCTTTATGAAAAAAATATAAAATCTGAATTGAACTGTCCTGATTATATTGAAATGTTTGCAGATCACAGTTTAATTAAACAGGCACTCGCTAATATACTGGATAATGCCATTAAGTATTCTGAAAGTAATTCTAAGATTTCTTTTTTTGTACAAAAAAGCTCACACTAATTAAGCATAGCAGTTGTAGATAAACGCATAGGAATCACTGATGCTGACATTTCAAGAATATGGGAAAAACTATATAGAGTCGATAAAAGTCGAAATCAAGCTGGTCTTGGACTAGGACTTAGTATAGTTAAAGCGTGTGTTTCTGCCAATGATGGAAAAATTGTTGTTACTAGTCAGATTAATAAAAGAACAGAGTTTAAATTAAACTTTCCTT
>JAYUJM010000022.1:0-48992 GCA_043765175.1 Pseudobdellovibrionaceae bacterium
AGGTGCAGTGACAATCGCAAATAATGCAGTAACGACAGCAAAGATAAATGCGTTAGCAGTAACTGATGCAAAAATTAACGATGTGGCCTGGGGGAAAATCACAAGTATTCCTACAGCAACAAACGCAGTAACGGGTGTACTTACTTCAGCGGATTGGATAACTTTCAATAATAAGTTAACAAATACACTAAATTCAGCAAATATCTTTGTCGGTAACGCAGGAAACGTAGCAACAGCAGTTGCATTATCCGGAGATGCGACGATTTCTAACGCTGGTGCATTAACACTAGCAAATACATTAGTAACAGCAGGAACTTATTCAAATATCACAGTGGATGCCAAAGGCCGACTAACAGCAGCTACGGCGTTATCAGCAGCCAATGTCACAACAGCTTTAACATATACTCCATTGAATCGCGCCGGTGATACAATGAGTGGTGTATTGAACATGGGATCACAAGATATTACAGCAGCTGGAAATATTGTAATGTCAGCGAATCGAACTTTAACTGTAAGTAATTTAACTGCAGCACAGGAAACAACATTAGTTGCAACTCCGTTAGCAGCAGCTGACAAAGGTAAAACTTGGTTTAATACAACGACAAATAGATTAATGTATTGGGATGGAAGTGCAGCTCAAGCTGTTGGAAATTCTGGTGGTACTTTAGCAGTTTCAGCTGGTGGTACTGGTGCAACAACGCTTACTTCTAATGGTGTTTTAATTGGTAATGGAACTTCTGCAGTTACTGCAACAGTTGCTGGTACTGCTAACCAAGTATTACGAATTCCAGGTGGTGGTGGTGCTCCAGTGTTTGGTGCTATAGACATTTCCACATCTGCTGCAGTCACAGGAACTCTAGCAATTGCTAATGGTGGTACAGGATCAACAACGTTTGCAAATAGTACAATGTTAATGGGACCTACAACAGGTGGTCCATTGGCACCAACTCAACGTTTGCCTGCTACAGCTGATTTTAATACATGGACAGTTTATGCTAATGGCGGAAACAGTTTCGGTGCAGCAGCAGTCATTGGTACAACTGATGCTAATTCGATGACTCTACGTACAAATGCACAAGCACGACTAGTTATTGATAGTTCAAGTGCGGCTCAAGTGACTGCAGGAACTGCATTAACAACTTCAAACGGTAGTTTAAGAGTAAACGGTCAAGGTTGGTCAAGTGCGGACACAACAACATGTTCTAGTGGAGCAACTTGTGCTTGGGATGCAAATAAATCAAATGTGATGGTTTATGCTTCAGGATCCTCTGCTACTCCTGCAATCACAATTACAAACATGCAAGCTGGTGGATCTTATACTCTGGTTCTTGGTGGAACTGGAACAGGAATACCAACGATTACTTGTAATGGATCGGCCGCAGCAGCCGTTCCTGTTTTAGGAACTCGTGTTGTCGGTACTGCAAATAAATCAGTTTATACAATGCTATTTGACGGAACAACGTGCTTAACCACTTGGATCACAGGATTTTAAAATGAAATTAATAATTCTTATGATGTTTTTTATTTTTTCAGCGTGCACAAGTCAGCAAGTTCGCTTCCCAGCTTCAGTAGAAGAAATTAATCCTTATTCTGAACTTAAAAAAAGCTTAATTTTAGCAGCAGAAAATAATATTGTATTTCATCTATCAAATGAAACTCTTCAAGAGGCTGAAAAAAAAGAAATTGATTCAAAATGCTCATTATCTGAAAGTCCATTTTGGTCTGAAAAATTATCAGTTTATTTAAATTTAATGAAACAAAATCCTCATTTTTTTTCTAAAATTCATGTTCTTGAAATTAAAAAAGGAGATCTGGCTGAAGCAGTTTTACAAAAAGATATGGACGGAGCATCAGTTCTTTCTATCCAGTATGTTAAAACTGAAAACAGGGGACAAGTGACTTTTAAAACGCTACTTCCTTGCAGTCAAAATAAAATTGCAGACTATTTAAATAAAGATTTAATTCAAACTCAATTTGAGTTTCCATTAGTTACTTCTGTATCTGATATTTTGAATCAAGCAGAAGATAAAAAAAGTATAGACAGGTTTAATTTCAGCAATCAATTTTTAGTGTATTTAGCAGAACGTGGATTCATTTTTAAATTTAATCATGAAACGTCCTTTACAAAAAGTGGACAGAATCAATTTGTATTTGTTCAACTGATGAACAAATACAGTCAAGATATTTCTAATTTACCATTTAAGAATAAATCTGAAAATTACCTCAGCTTTTGGATGCAAATAGTTAATAAATTTAATCAAAAAGATCAAATGATTCAATTATTTTCTTTCGAAGACAATCAAAAATTAAGCTCAGGCATTAATATAAATAGTCAAAAAAATAATTTAGCTTTTGATAATAAATCAAAAGCTCAACTTAATATATTTACTACATATTTTATTCAAGCTAACCAATTACAATTCACGGATTTATTTGATCTTAATCAGTGCCTTTCATTTCTAAGTAATGATAAAAGCCAGCGTTTAATTCGAAGTCCTTCTTCAGAATTTAATATTGAAGAACAAAGTTTAAATGATTTAATTTGTGAAAAAAGAACTGAAAAATTTGAAGATTAACTAAATAGCTATCCTATTTTTTCGCTGAATCAAGTATAACAAAATCAAACCTGGAATCGCCAGTAGTGTTCCAGCGTAAAAAAAGTTAGCCCAGCCTAAAAATTCTTGCATGTATCCCGCGTAGCCAGAAAAAAGTGTTCTTCCTAGAGCTGCTAAACTTGATAATAAAGCAAATTGCGTTGCCGTGTATTTAGAGTTAGTTGATGTTGTCATAAAAGCAATAAAAGCCGATGTGGCCATAGCAGCTGTTAAATCTTCAACAATAACTGCTAAAGCAAGTGACCAAACGACAGGTCCTGTAAAAGTAATTATTGCAAATAGACCCATTCCTAAAGCTTGTAGAATTCCAAAAATCCATAAACAACGATTTACACCAAATTTTAATAAAGCGATTCCACCTAAAAACAGACCTGCTAACGTTGAAAATAAGCCGCAGGTTTTTGTAATAAATCCAATTTCAGTGTTCACATAACCCATTGATTTATAAAATGGAGTCAGTAAGCTTCCCGCAATTTGATCACCTAATTTAAAAGTAAAAATAAAAAGCAAAATAAGAATTGCATTTTCGCGCTTAAAAAATTCTTTAAACGGATCAACTACAGCGCTGATTAAAGTTTTAGGGTTTGATTTGTTCTCGGGTTCAGGAATAAAAAATGAAACTATTGTTAAAATCAAAAATAAAACTGAAGTTATTAAATAAAATTGCGACCAAGTTATTCGACCATCTGTTGCAATACTTGAATCAGCAACAAACGAAACAAGTATTCCGCCAGCAAACCACATAGCAACACGGTAACCATAAACTCCCATCGATGATCCAAGACCAATTTCATTTGTTGCTAATGATTCAGATCGATAGGCATCAACAACGACATCTTGAGTAGCACTCATAAAAGCAACAAGCACGGCCCAAACAGCAATCGTTGACAAATTATCTGTGGGTGAGCTTTGGCTCATCATAAATAAACTTAAAGCTAAGCCAAATTGAGTGATCATCAACCATGTTTTTCTTCGGCCAAGTTGAGGAATAAAATAACGATCAAGTAATGGAGCCCATAAAAATTTTAAAGAATAAGACAAACCCACTAAGCTCATTAAGCCAATAGTTTTAATATCTATTTTTTCTTGCGATAGCCAAAGTTTAAAAGTTGAGCCTGTGAGTAAAAGAGGTAATCCACTGGCAAATCCTAAAACAAAAATAATAATTTGCTTGAGATTAAAAACTTTAGAGAGCATTCGAATTCACATCTTTTCGCATTTTCCAAAGTAATTGACTTAAATAAGGTCTGCGATTTTCTCCAGTTGTCACCATTAGTAATTTAGTAATTTTTAAATTTTGAGCATCTGTCAGAAGTAAAATAATCATTTCTTGAATAAAGTTTGTATTCAAAGTGACATAGTTATCTGTTCCCACGCCTAAACGAACATTCTTTTTTTCCCACCAAGAAAAGGGATGATCTTTATAGTCTTGAAATTTGCCGGTTAATTTATTATTTGAAGATGGAAGAGAAACCAATGAAACTTCTTTTTGAATCAATCGATTTAAAACATCGTGTTGATATTGTTCGATTTCGCGTGCTGTATGAAATTTTGCCTTTAAAAATAATGTTCGCTCTTTTTCAGTCAGCGTTTCACCTGTTTTAAGTTTTTCAAGCACAGCTTGGTTATGGCCCCAATCAAGTTCAGCTAATTCTTTAAAATCTGTAGATCCTGTTTTAACAGGAATGTTTTCTATGTTTTGCTTGATCACTCGTTGATAAAGTTCATGAAAATACCTGTTGGGATTAATTCCAAGGCTTAAACCATGTTCTAAAGTATCAATATGCCAAATATTCATGGCATTATCGACTGACTGAATACCACGACGTAATGTATGCCAAGTTTCTCCGTGATGAGATCGAATTTTAAAGCCTTTATATTGTAATTTTCGAAATCCCGATTGAAGTTCAAAGAAATGTTCTTTTCGATACATTTCACGCTCGTCACCGACTGTATCAACTTCACATAAATGATCTTTTAACTCAGGATATTTTTCAACAAGATCAATAATCTCATCAACTTGTTGCATGAAGTGTTCTTTACGGTTTTTGTATTTAGAAGCATCGAAAAATTGGGTTTCTTTTCTAAAGGAAGGAGATAAAATAAAATTAAAATCAGGGTGCTTATTTTTAAATAAATTAAATCCTGTATAAAGACCTAAAATAACATCTTCAGAAGTCACATCATCAATTCCAGGTATTTGTTCTTCACTATTAGAAGTTGATCGGCTGAGTGAAAATTTTAAACGAATATTTCCAACATTGTATTTTTCGTATAAATCGGAAGCCATACTGTAAGCTGCATCAGCATGAGCTTGTCGTGAAGTAAAAATCAATTTTGTTAGATACAATATTTTTAAGTAGGTCGAAAACCCTTCAGTTTCTTGAAGACGCACTAATCGATCAACATCATCAGCTGAAGTAATTGGCCAAGCTTTTTCGCCGTAGACTTCAGTTATTTTCTTTTTATAAATTTCTGAATGAGGCGTTTTTAACAATGGTTCAAGCTTACTCCAAATAAATTCAGCAGTGAGTGATCCCGTTAAATGAATATGTTCTTCTGAATATCTTAATGGAAATCTTTTAAAAAATTCTTCTAGTACTAAAGCAAAAGGATGTTTTAATAAATCATATATTCCGATTTGATTAGTCATGAATTCATTCAATTTAAGCTTAAAATTCAAAACTGTTTCATATCCGTCTTTATTTTTTGATTTTAAAGATGAAGATAAAAGTAAATCCAAAGTATCTAATAAAGTGATGCCATTGGTTTCTGAAGTAATTTCTATGAACTCTTTAACTAATAACTTGTGTGTTAATGAAACAATCATGTCACAAGACTATCCTAGAATATAACATTTTGTCGAACGATATTATTCAGTTTTTTACTTGAGGAAGACTTTTTCTAAAGTGGCTAGAAGTTTAAAACAATCCTCTCTAAGTCCTTTGATATCTTCAAATCGGGTCAGCGTGTGTCGATGAGCCACAGGATTTCTTAAGTCTTGTAAAGCCATCAGTTTTTTTGCTAAATCTATGCAGTCATTTTCCTCAAGATTGATTTGCAAAATGGCTTTTTGTTGAGTTAAGTTTTTACGACAAAATAAAAGTAAAATTATTCCCCAGGCTCTTAAGCCATCAAGTGTTTTGAATTGATCATTCAATATTTTTGAACTCAGTATTGATTTTCCGATCAATGTCATTTTATGAACTGGTAAACTTTGTGGACTAAAATATTTTTCAAGTTGTAAATTTTTAAGCACAAATGTTTGATCAGGATAGTCTTCGCCAAGTCGATTGTTGTGAATAATATTTTGAAACTCAAAAAGTCGTTCTTCTAGTTTTGGTAAAACCAGTTTTTGCCCGAATTGCTTTTCTAGAAAAATATCAATCGCTTTTGTGTATCCTAGTATACACACTGATTTATCCACATATTTATCAAACAAGTCTGGTTTGCTAAATGGCACTTCAGCAGACCTAAGGCTAGCTTTAACCGATTCATCATATTCATGATATTTTTTTAGATTTTTAAGTATTTCTTGATCAATCGCAACTAAGTCAGCTCCGGTAGGAATTTGATTTTTTAATTGATCTTCCTGTTTTTCTTGTTGAATGATCGTAATAACTTCTTTTAATGAAATAGCAAGTTTGTGTTCAGGATTATTTTTGATGACATCCTGAAAAGTCTTTAAACAGTAATCTGTTTTTATATTTGTTTTATTCGATATTTGCTTGAAATGTCTAAGTATTTTTTCGATCGATTCATGCTGATCAACATTATTTTTTAAATAATCGATGCAAATACGAAAAGATCTGACAGTGTTATGAAACAGTAAAGCATCTAAAGTTCGACCTTTTATAGATTCATTTTTTGAATCTAATAAAGGAATTAATAAATCCGATGATCCTTCAGTTTGTAAAAACTTAAAAGCTAAAATGGCGTTGAGAACTACTAAATTAGATTGATTTTTCAAGAACGGACTCAGTAAATCTATATATTTTTTAAAATCAACAAGTACTTTTTTTTGAAATAAAACTGAAAACGTTTTTAAATAAGTTGCGACGACAGCTTCATTTTTTTCTGTTTGAATTTTTTCTATGATAAGTGTTTCAATTTCAGGAATACTTGTTTCTGAAATATCTTGGGCAATGTAAGCTTTAAAAAAGCCCCAAGAATTTTTTTGATTTAGTTTTTTAACATTTTCTTTTAAGTAGTTTATGGCTTGAAAACTAGGTTGATGTTCTATGTAAAAAAGAACACTTTTTTCATACTCTTCAGTCGTAAATTTACTTTTAAACAAGTTAAAAACTTTTCCCTGAGGAAAAGAAATTTGTCCGAGTAGTCTTATAATTCGATTTTTCACTAAAACTGAATTTTCAATTTGAAGTTCATTTTCAAATAATGCAAGCGATGAAGTGATCATTTTGTGACTTTTTTGAAAACAAAATAAATAATCCACATAAGTATTTAGAAACGAAATTTTATTTTTATCTGAAAATTGTTTGTAATCATCGCTGCATAAAAAGTTTTTTAAATAAGAATTATTTTCTGGTAAACAGAAAGCAGATAATTTAATATGGGTTTGTAAGTCAATTCTTTTGAAAAAATCTAAACTTTTTTGTAAATGATTTGATCGATGCTTTAGAATCGAATTTTCTAAAATGTATACTAAATCTGATTCTAAATTCAGAACATCAATTAATTTGTCGTACACTTCAAATACAGCTTCAAATTTCAGTAAACCTAATGTATGAATAATTTTTGAAAAATGTTTTTCTTCAAAAAATAATTCTAAACCACTGATGACATCAGTTTCATTAAAAGAGTTAAGTTCTAAAGGTAAACTTTTATGATAGTTTTCTGAATTAAAAAGTTTGTTTAGATAATCTTCTAGTTTCCATTGTGATCTAAATATCAGTTGCTGTTGACTTTGTTGATAAATTTGAAATTCGAAAGCATCATGCTTAAAAAGACTTGCATACTCACTAAGATCGTTTGCATTACGACTTATTTTAGCAACACTTGAAATGGCACTCAGCTGAATATCTTTTGGAAAAGCAGCTCCAATCATTAATTTCAAGGAATTGAGTTCATCATGGGAACGAAGTTCTCCAATCGCATAAATTAAATTTTTCGCTAATGAAAAATCTTTATTAATCAAGGCTTCGCTTAAATCTGCTGTTACGTTTTTTAAAAAGGGCAGATAACATTGTTTAACCAATGATAAGATCAAATCCGGTTTTTTACTTTTGTGACCATATAAATAAAGCTGCTCTAAAAATCGACTGACAACGACATTATCGATTTGTCCAAGGGCCTCAATAGAAAGTTGAGCTAATGAGAGATCTTCGTCAGAATTCGCAATTTTACATAAAAATTCTAATGTTCTTTGATTGTTATGCGAACCTAGTGCAGAAATCACTTCAATTTTTATCTTTCTCCAAAGGCTATCGTTATAAATTTGAATTAATTCACGGCTAGCATCAACAGTGTTCATTTTTTTTAAGGCTTGTATGGCTTCAAAAGTTTCATTGAGATTATCTGAATAATAATAGGGGCGCAGCTTTTCGATTTCGGTAATTGTTGAAATTGGATCTAATTCTGCACTTGTTTTTTTTATTTTTAAATTCATACAGTTGTATCGGCAGAATGAGGTTTAGAATCGATGAGTCTTAAGTCTGGTAATCTTTAACTTATTATCCCCGCTAAACAGCCAAAAAACTATTTAGCGATGAGTTGTAAATGAACCATTTTATAGGTCGAAAAGCAGAGCTAGAATTGCTTAAATCGTTGTTAAGTAAAAATTCTGCTTCGTTAATAACGGTTACGGGGCGGCGACGTATTGGCAAAAGTACACTTATAGAAGTTTTCGGTTCCAATCAAGGTAAGTTTATTTCAATTCAAGGGCTTGGGCCGGATACAGAAGTTAATAAACAACAGCAATTGAGTCATTTTTCTGATTGCCTAAGTCATCATTTTCAAACAAGGAAAGTTTTATATGCAGATTGGAGTGATGCCTTTGCAGACTTAGCTGAAAAAACAAAAGTGGGTCGTCATATTGTTTTACTCGATGAAATTTCATGGATGGCAAAAGGTGAGCCTTTGTTTCCCTTAATGCTCAAAAATGCATGGGATCAAAGCTTAAAAAAAAATGAAAAACTTTTGCTTATTTTGTGCGGATCAGTTTCAACTTGGATTGAAGACAATATTATTAGAAGTAAAACTTTTTTGGGAAGAGTTTCTCTGAGTTTGATAATAAAAGAATTACACATCAACGAAATCAATCAGTTTTGGGAAAAAAACAAAGTACAAATAACAGCCTTTGAAAAGATGCTGGTTTTATCTGTTACTGGAGGTGTTCCCAAATATTTAGAGGAAACAACAAGTAAAAATTTAGCATCTATTAATTTGGCAAGGCTTTGTTTTAATGAAGGAGGACTTTTATTTAATGAGTTTGAAAATATATTTGCAGATATTTTTTCTAAAAAATCAAAAACATTAGAAAAGATAATTCGTCTTTGCTTATTTTCCAAATTAACTCCAACTGATCTAGCTAAAAAATTAAAGATCGATTTTAATAGCGAACTGTCTGAACATATTTATATATTACAAATATCTGGCTTTTTGACTCGTGATTATTATTACAAACCTGATGGTACTCAATCAAAGTTAAGTCACTTACGTGTCAATGATAACTACTTAAGATTTTACATTAAATACATCAAGCCGCTTAAAAATAAAATCAAGCAATCTGAGAAAAAAGTAGAATCGTTTAATCAACTTGATCAATTTGAATCACTCATGGGCTATCAGTTTGAAAATCTCATTTTAGCCAATAGGCATAAGATTATTGAAAAGATTGGATTAAATAATAATGAAATACAATCAGCATCACCATATGTGCAAAGGGTAACATCAAAAATACCTAAAGCTTGTCAAATTGATTTACTTGTTCATACAAATTTAAATATTTTCTTTTTATGTGAAATTAAGTGCATGAAATTAATTGATCGCTCGATTATAAAAGAAGTCGAGAAAAAAATGAATGCTTTAAAATTACCAAAGCGTTCAACTTTGCGGCCTGTCCTTATATATACTGGTGAATTATATGCTCCTCATCTTGATGAAATAAATAGCTATTTTCAAAAAGTAATTAGTTTCGAGGATTTGTTAAAGGACTCATTTCTTATAACCACTTAAACATAACTTTGTGTGGTCCTATAATTGGTATTTCAAATAATTCGCCAACATATGAATACCCATTTTTTTTAATAAAATGCGAACACTGATCGATAAAAAACGTACCATCACAAACTAATAAATCTGTCTGTTTTTCACGAATACCGAAGTGAAATGAAGTGTCTAATTCATCACCAGGATAAAAACTATTTTTAGCTGGTTGTCCCGGACGTAATATATTCATTCTTAGTGGTCTGCAGTCAGCAGCAGAAATAAAGCTGACCTTAAAATTATCTTGTAGTGATGTCATGTAAACGGTATACCATTCGGATGAATAAATCTGAAGAAAATAAAAATCCACGTGTTATAGCATTTAACTACACTTTAAAAAATACCCAAGGCGATATTCTTGATGCATCTGAACCCAGTCAGCCTTTTCCTTTTCTTGAAGGTAAACAGCAAATCATTCCGTATTTAGAAACTATTATTTCTCGGATGTCTGAAGGTGATAAAAAAATTGTCGATATTAAAGCCAGTGATGCCTATGGTGATTTTAGAAAAGACATGATTATGGAAGTCCCTAAGGAAGAATTAGCTCATCTTAATGTAGAATTAGGCAGCCATTTACAATTACAACTAGGTGATGGAGTTAAAGTTGTTAAAGTTGAAAAAATAACTGATACGCATGTAACGCTAGATGGAAATCATCCTTTAGCTGGAGTCGACTTGGTATTTGATCTTGAAATTATTTTAGTTCGTCAAGCCACTTTAGATGAAATACGTCACGGGCATGCTCATGGCTTGCATGGAACAGCTCATCATCATTGAAATTAATTTAGTTTCACTTCATCTTCAATTTAAGTAATGTTTATGCTCTTTTTGAAAAGATAAATTTATCATGTTCATCAGATGCGGTAACAGCAGGTTGTAGAGATTCATTAAAAGCTCGCCATAAAGAAAATAAATTTGGCAAATCTGAAAAAAAGAAGCTAAAATTGATTTCAAAATTGAAACACTTGTGCAAGAAGGCAAAAAACAGTTAAGAATTTTAAAGTCTAATATGCTAGACTTTAAAGCCTTTATCCTATTTATAAGTGCAATATAATATACTTTAATTAGAATTAAATAGGTTCTGTTTTAGTTTGGTATACCGTCCAAAGACCAGGTTTTCATAAATATTATTGAGTTTATATTATGTTCTAATAAACTATGAGTAGATCCCGAGTCAGCAAGGTTCGAGTTATACAGTTTCGCTTCCGTACAGGTTTGTGTTTTTGTTATAAGTCTGAAATTCGTCCCGGGGTTATTAACACAACTTAGCCGGAGGAAATCATGGCAAAAAAAATATATGTAGGGAACCTTTCGTTCTCAGTCACTGATGATGAATTACAACAAGCTTTTTCAACATTTGGAAATGTACTATCAGCTCGAGTAGTGATGGATAAAATGTCTGGACGCAGTAAAGGCTTTGGCTTTGTTGAAATTGAACAAGATAGTGCTGCAGATGATGCTGTAGCAAAAATGGATGGTCAAACGATTGCTGGCCGACCAGTTCGTGTTTCTGAAGCAAAACCTCAGGAAGAACGACCGTAGCGTGAAGGTGGCGGCAGAGGCTACAGCGGTAATCGCGACAGTGGCCGCGGTAGTAGTGGCGGTAGCAACTACTAATTTATAGCTTTTATTTTTATTTCATTAATCCTTGATAGTGATATCAAGGATTTTTTTTGTCTTTTTTTATTATAAAGATTATAATTTTTTGATGAAAATAATTATCGGATTTTTCTTTTTATACTTTAATTTGCAAGTCATGGCTGATACAAACAAAACACTTCTTATTTTGGGTGATTCGTTAACCGAAGGTTATGGAGTGAATCAAGAAAAAGCATTTCCAGCACTGCTTAATGAGCGTTTCAAAAAAGAAAAAATAAAATGGACAGTCAAGCCAGCTGGATCGAGCGGATCAACTTCAGTTTCAGGGTTAGAGCGCATTAAATGGCTTACAAAATCTAAACCTGATTTAATACTTTTACTGTTAGGAAGTAATGATGGGCTTCGAGGATTAAAGCCAGCTGAAACAGAGAAAAATCTTAACGCTACAGTGGAATGGGCTGTTCAACAAAAAATGAATATTCTTATTGGTCAACTTTATGCCCCACCTAATTACGGAAAAGAATACACAAAAAAATTCGAAAAAATTTACAAAAATATTTCGGCAAAAAATAAAATTCCCCTTGCTGATTTTTTATTAAATGGGGTAGCTGGAAAAACGGAATTGAATCTAGTTGATGGCATTCATCCTAACGAAAAAGGTCACGTTATAGTGGCAGACAATGTTTATAAAAGTATTATTAATTATTTAAAATAGGATTTATTATGGGCGTACAAGTTAATTCAGTATATAAAAGCTATTCATTAGGAACTTCAAAAATCGAGATTTTAAAAGATGTTACATTTAATATTCGAACATCTGAAATTGTTGCTTTATTAGGTTCTTCAGGCAGCGGTAAATCAACATTACTCAGCTTATTGGGTGGTTTAGATTCTGTTGATTCTGGATCAATTAAAATTAATGATCTTGAAATTGTAGGCCTCAAAGAAAAAGAACTGACTAAATATCGTGGTGATCAATGCAGTATTATTTTTCAAAATTATTATTTAGTTTCACATTTAACCGCTTTTCAAAATGTAACTCTACCATTGGAAATTAATTCAAGAAAATATAATGACTCAGAAATTGATTCTTTATTATCTGAAGTTGGCCTCTATGAAAGAAGACATCACACCCCTCAACAATTAAGTGGTGGAGAGTGTCAGCGTCTTGCAATGGCTCGAGCATTGATAATGAAGCCCGCATTGCTTTTGGCCGATGAGCCTTCTGGAAGTTTAGATTCAACAACTGGTGAAAAAGTGATGACTCTGTTTTTCGATCAAGTTCGAAAAAATAAAACAACTACCTTATTAGTCACTCATGATCAACAACTTGCAAAAAGATGTGACCGCATATTGTCAATTAAACAAGGTCAGCTGTGCGAAATTTAAAACAAATTTTTTTATTAAGCCTGCAAAACTTATTCAATCAAAAAAAGTTTTATGCTTTTTTGTTTTTCAATATTTTTACTGGTTTAATTGGTTTTTTTGCAGTTCAAGTATTTCAGTCTAGTTTAGCAATAGATTTAAAAAACAAAGCGCAGTCTACTTTGACTGCAGATTTTGCAGTTATAACAAATTATAAAGTGACAACAGATCAAACACTTGATTTTGAAAAGCAGCTTATTTATTCTGAAAAATCATCCTTGGTTGAATTTTTCGCTATGATTCAGTTTGGTGATCGATCGCGCTTAGTAAGTGTCAAATCCTTTTCCGAAAGTTATCCGCTCTATGGTGAAATCGGTTCTCAAGAGAAAAACATTCAATTTGAATCTAAAGATATATGGATGGATCCAGAATTAGTTGAATTTTTAAGACTCAGTTCTGAATCAGAAATTAAAATTGGAGATCTTAGTTTTTCTAATTTTCATCCGATTTCAAAAGACACTACTCGTTTTTTACGAGGTTCAGGATTTGCTCCAGTGGTCTACTTTTCTCAAAAATTGTTGCAGTCAAGCCAGCTTATTCAGTCTGGAAGTACGCTTAGAAATTATTTACTCTTTAAGGTTCAAAACAAAGTGGATATTGAAAAATCAATGTCACAGTTTTATTTGCAATTTAAAGATCCATCAATTCGATTTGAAACTGCTATTGAATCATCTGAAAAAAATAACACGGCTTTTAAATATTTTTCAGATTATTTAGGACTAGTTTCAATAGTCTCAATGGCCTTGTCATTTTTATCTGCCAATTATCTTATAAGATGGGTTTTTGCTAAAAACAAAATTAATATCGCAATATTTAAGACCTTAGGTCTTAGTCAAAATAAAATAGTTTTAATAGAACTTATACCTATATTGTTAACTTCATTTTTGTGTTGGCTCAACTCTGCTGTTGTAGTTTTTATAACTAGTCCTTATTTAAGTCAACTTTTAAAAAATTTGAAAATACCCTTAGAATTAAAACTAGAAAACAGTGTTTTATTATTTACATTTTTAATTTCAATTTTTTTGCCTTTACTTATGTTTGTTCCTATTGCGCAATTGATAAAAAATGTACGACCAAACGATTTATTACTTAATTTAAATAGTGCGCTTAAAGCTAAAAATAGAAATTTAAATAACATTATTTGGTTCACATTTGTTATTCTGACTTTTTGGTTGATTTCATTGTATCAGTCAAAATCATTAATAATCTCAACATTTTTTACATCAAGCCTACTTGGTATTTCACTTTTTCTAATTTTTGTGATTACTATCTCCAAAAATTCAATTAATTTGTTAGTGTTAAAATTTCAAAATAAATTGTCATGGCCTACCATATATGGAATGCGAGCACTTCTACAAAAAACGACGACCTATACGACAATTATAGTTACTTTTTGCTTGTCCACAGTCATTTTAACATTATTACCGCATCTGCAAAAGTCTATACAAAAAGAAATACAACCTGATACATCATCTCAGTTGCCTCAAGTTTTCTTATTTGATATTCAAACATCTCAATTACAGGGTTTAGCCGAACTGATTAAAAATGAACTCAATACTAAAATCGATTTTATTCCTTTAGTGCGTTCACGAATTACTCGAATAAATGATAAAGCTTACGATAAAGTAGAAAACAAAGCTCAATTAACCACGCGCGAACAAGATGAAGAAATGCGATTTAGAAATCGTGGTGTAAATTTAACATATCAAAGCCAGCTTAAACAGTCCGAGACAATTATCGACGGTCAGTGGAATTCGCAAAAATATACTGGATCAGGACTTCCAGAAATTTCATTAGAAAAAAAATATGCTGAACGCATCGGTGCGAAGATTGGTGACAGCATGACTTTTGATGTTCAAGGTTTAGAAATAAAAGCAGTAGTGACCTCACTCAGGTCTGTTCGTTGGACAAGTTTTAATCCTAATTTTTTTATTTTATTTCAACCTGGTGTTCTTGAAGAAGCGCCTCAAAATTATTTAGCAAGCTTATACACTAAAGTCGATTTTGCAAAATTTCAAAATGCAGTGGTTAAAAATTTTCCGAATGTATCTATAGTTGATGTAAGAAACACAATTAAAGAAGTTCTTGTTTTCGTCAATCAAATGTCATTAGCCTTAAAATTTATGGCATTAATTTCAATGCTTTTAGGCTTGATGATCTTATTTATAACGACAGTAACACAAATTGCTGAACAAATTAAAGAATTCAATTTGCTTAAAACAATCGGGGCAAATTTAACTTCAATTAAAAAAACAGTCTATATACAATTTTTAATTATTACATTATTTAGTGTTATTTTAGGTTCAATTTTTGGGCTAATTTTTTCTTATTTTATGACACAAGTTTTATTTAATATTAGTTTTAGTCCAGATTACTATGCGATTTTTCAATTAATTCTTATTTTGATCATTTCAGTTTTTACAATAATCTCTGTAGTCACTAGAAAATTGAAAACCTCAACTCCTATGGATTTAATTCGTCAATAAGCTAAGACGAAGGTCTGGTCATAAGTCGTCTTTTGTGGATTTTTACATTAATATTTGAAATAATAAAAATTCGCTATTTTTTATTCATTAACAAGGAAAAATTATGCTAAAAAGTTTTGTTATTTTATCTGTTGCACTTTTTGTTTTTCAAGCAAGAGCTCAAAAAAATAGTGTCTCCACTGTTCCTAATTATGACAATGTAAAAACTCAGTCAGATTTAGTTAAAAATGGATTAAAAACTTATTATCCAGAATTAAAAGCCAACATTGCAGATAATTTGTTAAAAATTAGTGGTCTAAATCAATTTCCAAAGTATGTAAAAGCTTTTGAAAAAAATCCCGAGTCTTCGCCATTCTCGATGTTTAATGCAAATGCGCACCGCCGATTTCCTTCTAAAGAATGGTCTTTACCAATCTATAATAACGGTTCAGATTTAAGTGAAGTTATTAAGTCTGAATTTGGTTTCTGTGCAGGTTTTACTGCGGCACTACGAAAATTAAATATGATGGCTTTCTTTGACCCAAGTAATTCTACAGCTCAAAAAATTCCAGTAACACCAGCAGAGAAAATCGCTTTTTATCAAACTAAAATCGATGAAATGATGTCAAATAGAATGACTGTTATTCCAGGCTATAATAACGTTTATGAGTTTGTTTCAGATCCAACTCTGTCGCTTCATTTTAAAAAGCATATTGTTAAACAATGGGAAAACATTAACATAAATGTTTTGCAAGGTGCAATTGGTGGTATGGGTTCTACAAAAAAGAAACCAACATTAAAAGATATGCAAAAAGTTCAACAGAATTTATTCAAAAAGGTAAGTTACGGTTATAATCCAATTGTTTATTTATCTAAATACAATGACCAATTTTTAAATTCTAAAGTCTGGCAAGAAAATGCAAAAAAAAGTTATGCTAATTTTAAGGATGTTTTCAAGTTTGCAATTAAAGAAAGTAAAGAAGTTAACGAAACTTTATCAGCCTTTGGAGAATTCGCTGAAGATTTAAAGAAGACACTACAGCCTGATACAAGTCATTTTTGGATTCATGTGTTACAGGTTTATGAAGTGAGTCCACTTGATAAAGATGGATCTTTTTATTTTAAAGTTTGGGATATTAATTATCCGGCAGCGAATGCAGCAAAGCGAATTACAGTAACCAAAGATGCAAAAATATATATGGGTATGGATTACGATTACGATGACGATTATGTTTATTTAGCAAATAAGACGATTCCAAAAACTGAAAATATCTTAAGAATTTTGGATTCACGCGGAGTAGAATTAAATAATATTTTACCGTTGCTTTGGGATGATTTAGAAATTGAGCATATGATTCAATCGAATATTGAATTTTGTAAGAAAAATAATTGTACTCAGAAGATTAAGTAATAAAAAGACCAGCTAAGCTGGCCTTTTATATTTATAATTAATCTTGTTCGTTTTGGTGAATTCTGATAATAGCTTTTGATTTACCTAACGACGCTTCGTTACAAGCAAAAATCGATTTAATGTATGCAAAACCTACCTGAATTCAGTAAAAGCAGTTTATAAGCTGAAACTAAATTTATATTTTAATAACAGCAATTCCCAGTCAGAGCATTTTCTAAAGTCTTAAAACTTCTAAAAAAAATGAAAATACTATTTTTTAAGTTTTGATTTCAAAAAAGCTCTCGGTATTTTGGAAATGACAAATTTTCACCCTGAGTGTTAAATTTCTAAAACACTATACAAGCTCATTATGAGATTTTTGGGCTATCTGTAATCATATTGCATTCACTAATTTTGATGAAGTGAAGTAGTTACCTTGTTATATTTTTTACTGAAAGGGACTTGAAATTTAGTATAAGTAATTGAAATATTTAATGTTTACCTTATACTTTTAAAATCGGCAATAAGCTGCCGATGAGTGTATAATCAATGTATGTATAAAAGAATATTAAATCTATCAAATTTAGTTGTGAAAAATAGTTATTTTCTTTTTGGCCCAAGAACAACAGGTAAAACTTCGCTTATTAAAAATGAATTACCAGATGCGATTACTTTTGATTTGCTAGAAGGAGACATTTATGATGAATTTCAACGTCGGTCTCAGGCGCTAGCAGATAAAATATTAAATTCGAAAAAAATTGTTGTTATTGATGAAATTCAAAAACTTCCTATATTGCTAGATGAAGTTCATCGTTTAATTGAAAAAAATGGCACACGTTTTTTATTAACAGGTAGCTCAACTCGAAAGCTTAGAAAAGAAGGCGTTAATATGCTTGGCGGACGTGCTCGTGAAGCTCATTTGTTTCCGCTGGTGTCTGCAGAAATTTCAGATTTTAATTTATTGAAATATTTAAGATTTGGGGGATTGCCGCGTGTTTATCAATCAGAGAATCCGATTGAAGATCTAAAGGCCTATGGACGAATCTATTTAAATGAAGAAATTAAAATGGAAGCAGCCGTAAGAAATTATGATCGCTTCGTTAGATTTATGGAAACAATGGCTTTATCAAATGGACAAGAAATTAATTATGCAGCTTTATCTTCAGATTCAGGTGTTCCAGCACGTACGATCGAAGGGTACATTGAAGTATTAAAAGATACACTTATTGGATTTGAATTAATGCCTTATAATAAAACGTTAAAACGCAAGGCTACGACTAAATCAAAATTTTATTTTTTCGATTGCGGAGTAGCAAATTACTTTGCTGGACGTTTGCCATTAGCTGATAATAGTTCAGATCTTGGCGTCAGTTTTGAACATTTTATGATTCAAGAAATTCGTGCTTACCTATCATATAATAAAATGAACAAGAATATGACTTACTGGCGAACAAGAGATTATAAAGTCGATCTTATTATCGGAAATGATCTTGCCATAGAATTCAAATTTTCTAAAATATTTAAGCCAGATTTTTTAAATGGGCTGCAAGCATTGAGAGAAGAGCAACTTTTGAAAAAATATTGCTTGGTTGGAAGATTTGAATCCAGCGGGCGTAATCAAGACATTGATTATTTTAGCTATACTGATTTTTTAAAAAATCTCTGGGCAGGCAAAATAATAAAGGCTAGTTAAGGCTTAGTTTTATTTTTAGTTTAACAAAGTACTCATTGACTGTACTCCATAAACAGTCGACTATTATGGAGTATGATCCATAGAATTCTAAATACCTCAAATATTTCAAGTTATTTCATTTTTGGCGCTCGTGGAGCAGGTAAATCGACCTATATACAAGGGCAGGTTTTACCTTGATTGAAAAAAACTGAGTATATTTATTATAATTTATTAGATGACGAGACAGAAGAGCGATTATCCCGGAAGCCTAGTTTACTACAGTTGGATTTAACAGAAAGCCTTACAAAACCAAAGTGGATTATTATAGACGAGATTCAAAAGATTCCACGTTTGCTAGATATTGTTCATTTATTAATTGAAACAAAAAAATATAAGTTTATTTTAACAGGTTCAAGTGCTCGAAAATTAAAAAAAGAAAGTGCGAATTTACTTGCTGGAAGGGCCTTTGAATATCGTTTATTTCCGTTTACATTTATTGAATTGGGTTTGAAATTCAATTTAATACAATTGTTAAATTATGGTTCACTGCCAAGTCTATTCCAATTCAATGAAACAGCAGATAAAATTAAATACTTAAAAACTTATATTTCTATTTATGTAAAACAAGAAATTCAAGCTGAACAAATTCTTCGTCGATTAGATCCCTTTAGATTATTTTTAGAATTTGCTGCGCAAATGAATGGAAAGCCTTTAAATTTTTCAAAAATTGCTCGTGAAGTGGGTGTGGATACTAAAACAATTATAAATTACTTTCAAATTTTAGAAGAAACTTATTTGGGTTTTAATCTTCCTAGCTATCACACATCATTACGAAAAAGCATTATTCTTTCTTCAAAGTTTTATTTTTTTGATACAGGCGTTAGAAGAACACTCGAGGGATCGATACGCTCAGATGTTGTTCCTCAGACATCTTATTTCGGTGAAGTTTTCGAGCAATTTATTATTTCAGAAATTTATAAACTAAATTCATATTATGAAACAGATTTCAAACTTAGTTATTTTGCGACCAAAGAAGGTTCTAAGGTCGATTTAGTTTTGACTCGTGGATTAAAAGAAGTGCTATTCATCGAGATTAAATCTTCAGTTAAAGCTGATTTAGAGGCTGCAAAAAAACTTTCGAATCTAATTCAAGGAACAAAAATTAAAGGCTATCTATTTTCTCAAGATTCTGTTTCACAAAAGTATGAAAATGTAACATGTATGCATTGGCAAAATGGAATCAAAGAAATATTTGGTTTAAATCATGAATAATAAAATAAAAATCGCAGTTGAAAAGCTTAATAATCATGATGTTGTCGCATTTCCGACTGAAACAGTTTATGGTTTGGGTGCTCGAATTGATTCTGAAGTAGCATTGAAAAAAATTTTTTTTACTAAAAAAAGACCATTTTTTGATCCACTTATTGTTCATGCAGGTACTTTGGTGCAAGCCAAAAGTTGTTTTAAAAACTGGAACATAATCGCTGAAACATTAACAAAAAAATTTTGGCCAGGGCCACTAACTTTAGTTATGGAAAAATCTGATATTATTTCAGATTTAATCACTTCAGGTTTGTCACGAGTAGGTGTGCGGATTCCTGAACATGCGCTTGCGTTGCAATTAATTAACGAAGTTGGCATTCCCTTGGCTGCTCCAAGTGCTAATCGATTTGGTAAAACCAGTCCAACGAGTGCAGCACATGTTCGTCAGGAATTTCGTGATGAAGTTTTTGTACTTGATACACTCGAGGCATGTCGCATAGGAATTGAGTCCACAGTATTGCTAATAACTGAATCAAATGAAATTTCAATCCTTCGAAAAGGAGCATTGACTCAAACTCAAATTATAAATGCATTATCTGGCATAGAATTTCATTGGATAGATGTTGTTGATAAGAAAGATTCGCCTGGTCACATGAAACATCACTATATGCCCGAAATACCATTTGTGATCACAAAAAATTCTTCACTCACTGTAAAACAACTTTCTGAGATCGTTTTGAAAAGATTAAATGAGCTGCCGGATGAAATTGAAAGCATTAAAATTGCTAAACCCACACAGTTATTTTCTAAAATAGAATTTTTAAAATTGGCAAATACACCTGAACAAGCAGCACGTGAAATTTATTCACAATTACGTCAAGCTAGCGAACGACGACCTGATTTGCTTTGCTTAATCTTAACCAAAGATTATTCTTTAGAATCTGAACTTTGGGAAAGTGTTTTTGATAGACTTTATAAGGCCGCAAGTCTTATTATCGATTAATTATGAATTTAATTATTGAAAATACTCGTGCGCTACTCAAATTAATCAAATTTTCATTAATCATCTCTGTATATATGATATCAGCCTTGATTAAGTATTGTTTGATTCAGGATCCAATAAAAAGAAGACGAAGTTTAATTCAAAATACTCAATTTTTTAGTCAACTTATGCTCAAAGCTTATAATATTAAATTAATTTGTAAAAACCCAATCGAAGCCAATGAAAATAGTCTTGTCATTGGAAATCATATGGGCTTCATAGATATTGTCTGTTTGCAAACCATTCAAGCCAGCGCATTTATTACATCAACTGAAATGAAATCAACTCCAGTTTTAGGACAAATAGCCATTTTGGGTGCAGTAGTATTTGTAAATCGTAATAACCGTTCAAATATTCAAGATGAACTAAAAGATATAATACTTGTTTTGAAACAAGGTTTTCGTGTTGTTCTTTATGCAGAAGCCCGAGCTTCAAATGGTGAACAAGTATTGCCATTCAAAAAAACACTTATGACAGCAGCAGCCTTTGCTGACGTGCCTATTCGACCTTATATTTTTAATTATAGAAAAATTAACAATCGTGAAATCAAATTTTCAGATCGTGATTCCCTTTGTTGGTATGATGATAATGGATTTGTTTCAGCCATTTGGAAGTCTTTAAAAATCAAACAGCTTGAATGTGAAATTGAATTTTTACCACTGGTGAAAACTAAACCTGAAGATGACCGAACTGTTGTCAGCGAAAAAATTCACTTGATGATCAGTGAAAAATTTATTCCTTTTAATCCACCTTTTTAATTACAAAGGCACCGTATTTTTAGAATCTGTCAAATATTGAGCGAAATTTCTGACCCATTTCTTGTCAGAATTTAAACATGGCACATAGGTAAAGTTGACACCTCCATTGTCTTTAAAAACTTGCCTATTTTCAATGTCAATTTCCTCTAATGTTTCTAAACAATCGGCCACAAAAGCAGGGCATACTACAGCGATGCTTTCTATTTTTCGAGAATTCTCAGTTAAAAAATTATCTGTATAGGGTCGTAGCCATTTCTGTGCGCCTAAGCGGCTTTGAAAAGTCATTGAATATTGGTCTGAATTTAAATTTAATTTTTTAGCTAAGGCTCGTGTGGTTTGCACAGAGTGTGATCGATAACATTTTTTTGTGCAGTCTTTTTGACTTAAACAACAAGACTCTGCAAGCTTGCAATCAGAATTCTTAGTAATTTGATTTTCAGGCAACCCATGATAAGAAAAAAGCCAGTGTTTAATATTTTTTCCTTCAGCATGCCGTTGGCAAACTTCATTCAGTTCATCAATATAAAAATCTTCTTTATAAAATGGCTTCATCACTTGAGTGTCCACATTAAAATTAATTTCTTTTAAAATACGTTTTACATTTTTAAGAATTGAGCCTGTCGTTGCATCTGCATACTGTGGAAATAGTGGAGCAATAGTTAAGTGATTAATTCCCATTTGTTTAAGTTCTGATAGTGAATTATAAATTGATGGCTCAGAAAAGGTCATACCGGCTTTGACAGCCACATCTGGAAGCTGTTTTTGTAATTCGATCACAAATTCATCTGTAATCACTTTTAATGGTGATCCTTTAGGGGTCCAAACTTTTTTATACTTAGCTGCGGATTTAGAGGCTCGAATAGGAACTATAATACAATGAACTAATATCCAACGAAAAAAAAAAGGTATGGAAATGACATCTTCATCCATCAAAAACCTTTTTAAGTATTGTCCTACTGATTTTGTTTCGTAACTATCAGGAGTACCTATATTAATAACTACTAATCCTTTTTTCATTGAATATCCTTTTTAATTTTTTGAGCTAATTTTATGGACTGAGATAATATTTTACTGAGTCCAATACCCGCAGTGTAATTTCCATGTAAATAAATCTCTTTATTTTGATATTTTTTATAAGCGTTTTGGAATTCAAACATATTATTGTTATATATTGGTAAGCCATTTTCCCAATGAGTTTTATGAATAGAAATAATTTTCTGTTGAGAAGAAAAAAGTTCTTTTCTTATTTTTTGAATAGAACTCATTAAATCATTTTGTGATAACTTATTAGTTATATCTGCTTTAATGCCTCCAAAAATATAAGTTTCACTGACTTGGTTATTTGTCGAAACTCTTTCGTCAAAAGAATCTGAATTAAAAAGCACACCCAAACAATCTATACCAGAGTTTTCGGGAATAAGACAGCCAAAGCCTCTGAGTCGATCTTGTTTTTCAACAAAACAGGTCACAGTGAGCAGGTTGTTCATACTAATAACTTTTAGTAATTTATAAACTTCTGGGTCGTGATTTTTAACAAGTGAAGCCGCATCTGCTGCTGAAGTGCAAATCACTGTATAATCTGCAGTTTGAGAATCAAAACTAAATCGAGTATTTAATTGAAAATGTACATCTTGTGATTTTAAATAATCAGCCATTTTATTTATGATGTCTTGCATCCCTGCAGAACAAGTAACAATACCTTTTGATGTATTCTTTTTTCCACTCAGAGTTTCATTTAATATTAAATCTGCATTTAAATACTGCCCAGGCAATGAATAAATTCCTTGAAAAGCAGGGGATAAAATATATTTTCCAAAAGCAGTGGTGAATTTTTTCGTTGCCCAGTTTTCTAATGTCTGATGTGTACTTGTTTTTAAAAAAAATTTAAGTGTGGATACATGAAATAATAGCTTTAATAAAAAATGAAGTGTCTCTAATAAATTGAGTGGCCATCTAGTCATTTTTTTTCTATAAAAGTAACGAGCCTTTGCAGTTAATTTCGGTGAAATAGTACTTATGTTCATTTGCTTTAAAAACTTTTTTACGACTTCAGTTTCAATGATCGAGTTTGCTCCAGTTTCAACTAAACCGTGGCTTGTTTTTTTTGATTGAATTAATCCACCAACATTTTCTGACTTTTCAAAAATAACTATGCGAAAATTTTTTTGTTCCGACAAAAGACAAGCTAAACTTAATCCTGAAAAACCAGCTCCAACTATATGAATTGTTTTTTGACTATTCATATAGACTGCGAAAATATTTTAGTCTCGGGTTTATGTGCTTGAAGATGTTCGTCAAAAAAAGAACAGACATTTCTTAAAAATGGTTTTCCAGCAGAAGTCATTTTTATTCGATTCTGATCAATAACAACTAAATTATCATTAATCATTTCTTGCAAATAAACTTGTGCTTGTTCTAGTTGATGATTTGATTCAAGTTGAACTTCATACTGAGTCATAAGTTGTAAAATTTGTTGTCTTCTTTTTATATCAGTCATTGATAAAATATGACCTCGATGTGTGGCTAAATTATTTTTGCTAATCGAGTTTTCATAAATTTGAAAAACTTTTTCATTTTGATGAAAACTAAAAGGGGTTTCGGATATTGCGCTTACGCCTAAGCCAAGTAAAATATCTGTTTTTTGATCAGTGTAGCCCATAAAATTACGATGTAGATTTTTAGATTTTAATGAAAGTGATAAATTTTCATCCGGAAGTGCAAAGTGATCCATTCCAATCTCGATGTAACCATTTTTAATTAGTAAAGTTCGAGCAAGTTCGTAAAGCTTTCTTTTTTCATCAGCCACTGGCAAGTCTTCATCTTTGAAAAGTCTCTGTGCAGGCTTTATCCAAGGAACCAAAGCAAAGCTATACAATGCAATTCGATCAGGTCTTAATTCTAGCGTTTTTTCAATTGTCCATTTAAAGGAGTCTTCAGTTTGTTTAGCTAAACCATAAATTAAGTCAAAATTAACTGATTTATAATTTATTTCTCTGGCATAATCAGTAAGTTTTTTTGTCATATCAAAAGGCTGAATGCGATTAATAAGTCTTTGAACTTCAGGATTAAAATCTTGTACACCCATTGAAACACGATCAAAGCCTAAATTTTTTAAAGTCTGAAGCTGTTCTTCACTAGTTTTTCGAGGATCTACTTCAATTGAAGCTTCAAAATGAATATCTTTTTTAAGAACACTTAAAAGCGGTTTAAGTAAAGCTTCAAGAGAAGCAGAACTTAAAAAAGTTGGCGTGCCTCCACCTAAATGAAGGTGTTTAAGCGGCTTATTAATTAACTCTGGTGATTTATCTAAATAAATTTTCCATTCCTTTAATATTAAATCAACGTAATTTTTTTCAAGATTATGATTTTTTGTTATAATTGTATTACAACCACAAAACGTACAAAGTGATTCGCAATAAGGAATATGAATATACATCGACCAAGTGCAATCTTCTTTACTTAAAGCTTGATTAAGATGTTCAGTCCATATTTCAACTGTCGGAGTTTCTTTCCAATAGGGAACAGTAGGGTATGAAGTATACCTTGGGACTGGAACGTCATATTTTTTAAATAGTGAAGTGCTCGACATATCAAAACTCTTTTCTAATTAATTCAACAAAATCACGAACATTTTGTTCTGGTGTTTTTGGTAAAACACCGTGACCCAAACCTGAGACCCAACCAACTCGTTCTTGTTCCGTCAGATTTTTTAAATCCTTAATATAAGCAGAAAGAACTTTTTTAAAATCAGAGTTTTCCATATGCAAGAAAGCTTGATCAAAATTTCCTTGAACAAAACCTTGATGCTTTTCCTGAAATATTTTTGGCAAGCTACAGCGATGGTCAAAACCTTGACCAGCTAAAGGTAATGCTTTAAATGCTTCATCAAAAAAAACAGACTGTGTGCCCTTTGAATAATAACCCAATTTTTTTGGAAACTTTAAAACAAGTCTTGAAATAATAGGTTGTAAATAGGTTTGAAAAAAAAGTGGACTTACTTCGCCTGCGGCCGTGTCAAAAATCATAATTGTTTCAGCGCCACCATCCAGTTGAAGCTGAATATTTTGTATGAGAAAATTTTCGATCAAGACAGAAAATTTTTGAAATAAAAGAAGATTTTTTTTCGATAATATCAGAGATCCTGCATGTCCACCTTCCACTGCATATACAAAAAGTGTCCAAGGACCACCAACAAATCCAATCAGTGATTTATTTTCTGGTAATTTTTCACGTGTTTGAATCATTGCAAGTTTTTGAAATTCCATAAATGATATGGATTCTTCAACTGATTTTAGTTGCGAAAAATTTTCGTCGTTTAATTGAAATCCAAGTCGAGGACCGTGATCAGTGTATTCTAAACCCATGCCTAATGCTTGCAGTGGGTAAAGTATATCACTAAATAATATAGCAACATCAAAGTCAAAATCTTGAATGGGTCCTAATGCCACTTCTGACGCTAATTCAGGAATTTTGCAAAGCTGGTCAAATGAGTTTTTTGATCTCAAATTTTGATAATGACTGTGATACCGACCAGCTTGACGCATAAACCAAATCGGAGGAGTTTTTTGAGAAATTTTATGAAGTGCATTTTGATAAAGAGTATTCATTTTTGTATCCTTTTATTTGACTGATTGCCATTGATAACCTGTTCCACGAACAGAACGTATAGAGTCTTCTCCGACAAAGTGCCTTAGGCGAACAATAATATTATCAATGGTTCGATGACTGATCATTTTATCTTCGCCCCAAACTAGATTTATAAGTTCATCACGACTGATGACTCGAATTGATTTTTCTATTAAAATTTTCAGTATTTTTAAATCAGTTGCAGCTGGAAAATGAATTTTCCCGTCCGCTGTTTTAATAGATAACTCATCAAAGTTAATAATAATTTGTTCGATTTGATAAATGTTCAGTGGTGCATGTTGATTTAAAACATGATTTAAGCGTAAAAGAAGCTCTTTTAAATGAAATGGTTTTGGAATAAACTCTTCTGCTCCGATCTCAAAACCTGAAAGTCGACTTTCAGCATCTGACTGAGCTGTTAAAAAGATAAGAGGAGTTTTTTTTATGCTTTGCATTTTTTTCGCTAAATCAAAACCATTACCATCAGGTAAACCAACATCCATAAGTATAACATCAATTTTGTTTAAATTTTCAGTGAAGTATAAAAGGGCTTCATAACAAGTTTTTTTCCAACTCACATTATATTCTTTAAGTAAGCGTTCGCTAAGCACTTCGCCTAAACTGATATCATCTTCTACTAACAAGAGTGTTTTCATAGAAGTTCACCATGAGCTGAAAGAATGACTTTAAAATGACCAGTTGAGGTGATTTTAAATTGGATATCAGATTTCATTTTCTTAAGAAGAATTTTGGTTAAATACAAACCCACACCGTTGCTATTCTGAAGTTGATTTGACAAAATTTCAGAACCCAGTTTTGTAATTTGTTTATTTGAATCTGAATTTAATCCCTGCCCATTGTCACTGACTGTTAATTGAATCTGGGAATTTAATTTTTTTTCTACATCAATTATAACTTCAGTCGCTTGACCGTGAAGACATGAATTTTGTAATAAATTTCTTAAGACACACAGAAACCACTTTTTATCAGTTTTCAGAAGTACATCCTGATTCAACTGTATTAGAATAGACTCAAAATCTGGCTTAATATTTTTGACAATATCACTCAGCTTAATTTTTTCATAAAAAGGAATTTGATATTGATTGTGTGTTAATAAAAGCGAGTTTTCCAGTTGTAAATCCAGTCTGGCAAGGTCATTTTTAAAACGCAAAGTATTTGTTTTTTCATCTTTCATTTCTTCTGTGATAAGCTCGGCTTGTAATTTCAAACGACTTATAGAAGTTTTGATGTCATGGGTGAAAACTGAAAAAAACAACTTCAGTTTTTCAGTTTGTTGATGCTCTCGAATTATATAGGTTATTAGAAAAATTGAACCAGCAATGATAATTGCTATAAGTGTCGCGCCCTCATATTTGATCATGCGATGGTAGCTCGGTGACAAGTTATCACTTAAGGCTAATGCCCAAATCCACCACCAAACAATTAAAGCTAAAGTTAATGTTGACCACAAAACAGTCAAAATAACTTTTAAATTTAATTTATTGGCAGTATTTTTTTTAAATTGCACGATCTATAATTTCCACGGTTTCATCTATGATACTTTGAGTATGAGCCATACTAACAAAACCCACTTCATACGCATTGGGCGCTAGGTAAACGCCAGATTCTAAACAATTTAAAAACAATTTTTTAAATCGTGCTGATTGATTGTCAGAGATTTGTTCTATAGTTCGAATAGGTTGTGAATTTGAATTATTTTCTCGAATCCAAAAGAGTGATGCAAATTGATCCACAATTAGACCACTTTGTTTTGCATTCATTTTATTTTGTAGTGAAGTCGTAAATTCTGAAGTTATTTTTGATAAATGATTCCAGCCATTCAAGCGTTCCATTTTTTTGAGGGTCTCTAAACCTGCAACCATACCAATCGGATTACCACTCAAAGTCCCTGCTTGATAAACTGGTCCAAGCGGGGCTACTAAATCCATTAACTCATGACGACCACCGTAGCACCCCACTGGAAAACCGCCACCCATGATTTTTCCATAGGTAACTAAATCGGGTTTAATATCTAAAATTTCTGCCATACCACCAAGTGCTACTCGAAATCCTGAGATCACTTCATCAAAAATTAATATGCTTCCGTTTTTTCTACACTCGTCAGCTACAGATTGTAAAAATTCTTTTCTTTGAATCAATAATCCATAGTTAGCTGGCAAAGGTTCAATAATAACAGCAGCGATGCTTTTTCCTTCTCGTGCGAAAAGCTCTTTCATTTTTTGTTCATCATCTAAGGGAACAGTTAATGTTTGTGAAGCAGTTTCTTCAGTAACACCTGCGCTTGATGAAGCTGCAACTCCTGCTAATCCTGAACCAGCTTTCACAAGTAAAGAATCAACATGTCCATGATAACAGCCTTCAAATTTTAAAATTTTACTGCGTCCTGTGGCGGCTTTTGCAACTCGTAAAGCACTCATGACTGCTTCTGTGCCTGAGGATACAAATCGTACTTTATCAATGAATGAAATTTTTGAAGTTATCCATTCTGCAAGTTCTAAAGAGTAAATTTCAGCAGCACCAAAAGTCCATGCAGTATCAATCATACTTAAAACTTTTTCTTTAACATCTGGATCTAAATGTCCAAGAATAAGCGGACCAAAACTTTGGCAATAATCAATATATTTTTTATCTTCCACGGAAGTTAGATACGCGCCTCGCGCAGATTTAAAAAAAACTGGAGGTCTATCAAGACCTTTAAAAGATCTCACCGGAGAGTGAACTCCGCCTGGTGCAATTTTTTTAGCTCGTTCAAACAAGTCATAGGAATTAGCGGGTAACATAAGATCTCCATTGCTCATAATTGCAAAAAATAAATAAATTAGTCCAAAGTGATTTTTTAGTATCTTTATATAAATGCAGATTTAAATCATTTTCAATGACTAAGGCCGTTTGACCTAGGCCGCAACAATGAGTCAGCGATCTGATTTCAGGATGATCTTTGACAGCGGCTAAATAAAGACTGCTGCTCGCCCAGAAAAAACATTTTTTGCCATCAAAATCAAATTTCTGTTCATTTCGAACTAATTTATAATTAGATACTGTTTGATGATTTACTGTTTCGGGCGCTTGATCATGTGTTAATTTTACCCATTGAGTTTCATGTAATAACAGAGAATCACAATTTTTAGGAAATTGATCTCCTAGTTGATCTTGGCAGCCATTAATCCAATATCCCAGTTCAGCACATTTTTTCCACGTCGAAGTTCCAGATGTCCATTTTAATTGATCATCATTAATTTTCGGTAAATTAATGGTTTTAGTTATAAAAATACCGAAACTTAGTGAATTATATTTAGACCAATCAAAGCTTAAATCAACGCGATTAAAAAAAAGATTATTTGAAGTCGAATTCCAAATTTCATTAACAGAAAACTTATTTTTAATTTTGACTTGCTCAGAATTATTTAAAACTTCAGTTAAAAGATATGAACCTTGATCTGTTAATCCTTTTGTAAATAAAACCTTTCCGTAAGGATGTTCAAGGCTTGTGACACCTATTTTTTGATGACAACCACCACCGTGACTAGCCAATATTTCCCGTTCACCTTGAGTGTGTTCAAATGTTTTTGAATGATTTATTTGCTGTAGAAACTCTTTCAAATCATTTCTTTTGCCATTGATTTCAATTGCTATTGATCCCTGAGCTGCTGCGTTCGGGTTTGCTGAAAGCGGCAGAATCATCCATTTACAGTCTTGAACTACAGAATGAACATAATCCCTAGTGGCTTTCAAATCAGAAAAATTATTATTCAAAAGGCGGTCTAATGCCGCTTTTGCTAAAACAAGTCCATGAACTTCTTTTGAGTCCATCATTTTTTTTAAGCGAGTTTGAACATTTCCACGCACAGACGAAAAATCTACACGTTTAAGGCCGAATGGAAAATGTGATTTTAAAAAAGGCTCAATATTGAAAAACCGTCTTGGCGAAGAAGTAAAAATTTTAATTTCTTGGGTTTTTAAGATAAGATTATAATCGGACTTTTTGATGAGTAACAAATCTCTTTGATCAGCTCTTGGTAGCGTCGCGGCGATTATTAAATCTCCTCTGTTTTGTGTCGGAAGATCTTTCCACGAGTGTACAACTAAATCGGTTTTTTCAGTTAAAAGATCTTGATTAAAATCTTCAGTAAAGACACCTTTTTCAGGCATTTTCCAAAGGGGATCTGTTAAATTGATATCGCCAAGTGATTCTTTGAATTGAAATTCAATTTTAATATCTGGAGAAATTTTTTTTATTTCATCTGCAACCATATAAGTTTGCAATCGTGCAAGGTCACTTTTTCTTGATGAAATTCTTAATGTGCTTAGCACAAATCATCCCAGCCATGAGGTCGATTTTCTGTGCGGTTATAAAAATCATAGGTTCTTTTTAAAATTGTTTTTTTTATTTCTTTTTTAAGCAGTTCAAATTTAATTTTGTCAGCGCTAAAAATTTCAAAAAAATCAGATAAAGAAAGCATTTTTATATTTTTAACTGATCGATGAAGTTGCTCAAACCCGCGATCTCGCAAGTCATAGACAAACCCAGGTTTAAGTTGAGCGTTGTTAATTAAGTCTATAAGGTCTTTATTATCGATGGGTGCAGCTATTATTAAGACCTGTTTTAAATCATGGGCATTCGGAATACTAACTAATTCTAATTCAATGTCATTATATTTTTCTTTATATTTTTGAGTATCTCTAACGATCATTTGAATTTTTTTATTTTTAGCAATCCAAGGAAGTATTTCTGTCGCTAATTGTCCAGCGCCAATAATCGATAGCGATTGATTATCGCGTGTTAATTTCCGCAACGTGCTTCCATAGGAATTAGATCCAATCCCGACGATGCTTTCAGTTCTAATACTTTTAACTTGTTCTAGTACGTAGCGAACCCATTTCGTAGATGAATTAAAAGCAAATGACTCGTCTTTTTCTAATTGGGGCTGATCGATAAAGTTTTTAAATTGTCCGAAAACTTCTGTTTCGCCAAAAACAGGTGAATCCAAACCGCAAAGCACCTCAATTAAAAATTGCATCGCTTTTTCTTCGGAAAAAATTTGATCCGAATCTAACAATGAAATATTTAATATTTCGTTTGGATGAGTAAATAATATTTGACGTAAACATGTTTTCCAAACACGACCATTTCCGAAAGTGGTTTCCTGAAGTTTACGGTTAATAAGAATTAAATTTTCCATCACAGGTAATTTATGCCAAATTGAACCCTAAAGTGTCATCTAAATGTCATTCATGGACCTTTTTTTCGAATTCATTTCAACTAATGACTTGTGATTGCTATTTTAAATGAATTTGATTAGAAATATTATATGAAAAAACTCGAACTTGTACAGCGTCCACGTAGAAACAGAATTAATTCAAATATACGCGATTTAGTAAGTGAAACACACTTAACTGTTGAAAATTTAATATTGCCAGTTTTTGTGGCCGAAGGGTTGGCTCAAAAAACTGAAATTAAAACGATGCCTGGACAGTTTCGCCATTCAGAAAATTCATTGTTACAAGACATGCATGAATCTTTGAATTTAGGTATCAAAGTTTTTGCCCTGTTCCCAGCATTGAAAGGTCAAAGTAAAAATCAAAAGGCCAGCGAATCAATAAATCCTCAAGGTTTTCAAGCACAAATTATAAAGAAAATAAAAAGTGAATTTCCAAATATAACTTTGATTACGGATGTGGCTTTAGATCCATTTTCATCTGATGGTCATGATGGTTTTGTTGAAAATAATAAGATTATAAATGATGAAACAGTATTTCGATTGACTGAAATGGCTGTTTTGCAAGCCCAATGTGGTGCTGATATCGTAGCCCCTTCAGATATGATGGATGGACGAATCGGTGAAATCAGAAGGGCACTTGATGATCATGGGTTTATTGATACTGGGATTTTATCCTATTCTGCAAAATACGCTTCCAGTTTTTACGGCCCTTTTCGTGATGCTTTAGATTCAGCACCAAAATCAGGGGACAAAAAAACTTATCAAATGGATTTTAGAAATCGTCGCGAAGCCATTCGTGAAGTCATGTTAGATATCGAACAGGGTGCAGATATGGTCATGATCAAACCAGCACTCAGTTATTTAGATATTATTTCAGATGTTAAAAAAATTTCTTCAGTGCCAGTGGCCGCTTATAATGTCAGTGGAGAATACGCCATGATCAAAGCCGCACACGCTGCTGGAATGATCGATGAAACCAAGGCTATGGTTGAAACTTTATATTCGATCAAGCGCGCAGGTGCAGATATTATATTAACGTATTTTGCTAAAGATATGTCGAAGTGGTTACGGGGTGGTTAGGAATTTTATCGAATAACTTTTGCATCTTCAGAATCAAGAAACCAGTTTTTTTCTGTGATCAGTTCTTTGATTTCAACATAGTTTGAAAAATCTAAATTTGAAAATTCATGTGCAACACAAAGCATCTGACTATAGTTTTCAACATTCGATCCTCGAGTCATTCCTTTTAGATTTAATAAATAATCTGTACGGTAAGCATTTGGAATTATAATCGTAGATAAACTTTTAGAATACAGCTCAGCGTTCATCATAATTCTAGAAATACGTCCATTGCCATCATTAAACGGATGAATATCTGAAATAAAAAACATCATATATATGGCTCGTGCTAATCCCTCAGGAAGACTTCGATACAATTCAAATCCACGATTCAGTGTTCCGATAATATAATCTGGATGCAAAAATAAAGTTGATCCTGCTTGGTTATTTTTTGCTTTAAATTTTCCAGGTTGAACTTCGTTTCTGTTTTAAAATAAAAAAGAATGTCTTTTTTTAATTAACAATTCTAGATCTTTGGCTGATTCTGGAATTTTTTTCATTTCATTAGGATCAGAAATAATATTGAAAGTTTTTAAGATATCATGTGCATCTTTAGGCCTACTAATTGGTACACGTTTGTTAAAAATGATATCCTCAGCTTCGGGTAATTCAAAAATTGTTCCTTCAATATAATTAGAAAAGTAAGCTTCAAAAAAGGATTTATTTATAAAATGATCAGTAGTTTTTGATTTCATTTTTTTTTCATCTAATGGCAAATGACGTAGGTACGCAAATAGTATTTCTAGACGATTTAAACAATCAATGTCAAACGGTGTACCGTTCGTTCTTGCGAGCGCATTTTCATTCGTCAGAGTTGCCTTTTTTGTTCCTTATAAAGCACCAATAATTAAATTAATTTTTGCAAATTCTTTTTCCATTTTAAGACTAGAGCCAATTTTTTTTGCCTGAATGCGAATTCGATTAAGTTCGTTTTCACCTTTTAATGCAAGCCGTTTTTCTAGAATTTGTTCAATAACATCTTGGGATTTGTTCTTTTTAAAATTTGTATTTTTTGTAGAAGATAAATTTTCAAGCAGTGCGCGTTCAAAGCTTGAAGCTTTTAATCCCATAAAATCAATATCAGATTTTAATGCTTTTGGCCCCTTAACAAAACAAATTTTTAGCTTTCTAATTCGAATAGTACGATATCTGTTTGAAGTTAAAAAAATTTCATTTTCTTGATTTGGTTGATAAGAAATAGCAGTAGAGTGTGAAATCAATGCTTTTGGATAAAGGGATGATACAATAAAAGCCCATGATTTTATGATCTGTGAATCTAATTCATCTTCTGATAAGGATGTATAAAGCTTCGGGGCAATTTTTTTTATTTTTTTGGCTTTAACAAGTTCTGCTATTTTTTTTTCAGTCGAAGTAATTCCTGAGAGAATAAATGGATCAATAATCTGATTTTGATTATATTTTGTCACAATAACTTGATAAATATCGTTTTTTGTCACAATAACTCAAATTTTATAGATTTTGGTCTATTTATTTATGAATTTTTAGAAATATGATCGATTTATTGAATAATTATTATAAATATGATCTATTTATTAAATAAAAACTAGAAATATGGTCGATTTTCCTAAAAATAGCTCTTTTTTTATGTTTGGACCGCGACAAACGGGTAAAACAACTTATTTAAGGTCTCAACTTGAAGGTAAAGCATTTTTCCAAATTAATTTACTGCTGTCGGATGTTTATTCACGCTATCTCAAAAATCCAAAATTATTTCGTGATGATATTCTTTTTCAGATTCACCAAAATAACATAAATATTATTTTTGTTGATGAAATTCAAAAAATTCCAGAATTACTGGATGAAGTTCATCATTTAATTGAAGAACAAAAGATTCAATTTATTTTGACAGGCTCATCAGCTCGAAAACTAAAAAGATCTTCAGCAAATATGTTAGGCGGGCGTGCCATTTTACGATATTTGTATCCTTTAACTTATTTTGAATTAGAACAAGATTTTGATTTAGAAAAAACGCTTCAGTTCGGAAGTCTTGCTGGTATTTATTTTAATGTTCACAAACTAGCAATTGAAAAACTTGAAAGCTACGTTGAAACATATTTAAAAGAAGAAATTGTAGCTGAGGCTGTCATTCGTAATATGGCTACGTTTCATCGATTTCTTGAAGTAGCAGCTCAGCACACAACTGAGCTTCTTAGTTATCAAAACATAGCGCGTGAAAGCTCAGCGGCAGCTCATGTTATAAAAAATTATTTTCAAATATTAGAAGACACGCTAATTGGTTTTAGTCTTCCAGCTTGGGATCAAAGCATCAGAAAACAATTAGCTTTGCATCCTAAATTTTATTTTTTTGATAACGGAGTTTTAAATGCAATCACGAATCAAACAAAAAATCCTCAACTAACATCAGAACTTAGGGGTAAACTTTTCGAACAGTGGATGATTAATGAAATCCGAGCTTTCATCAGTTATAAGAGATTACCTTATCAGCTTTATTTTTGGCGCACAAAAGCGGGTAATGAAGTCGATTTAATTTTAGTTAAAAATAATATTCCATTAATTGTGATTGAAATCAAAGCCAAGAAAACAATTAGTAGTAAAGATTTTTCAGGATTGAAAAGTATTGCTACTGAATATCCAAATATAAAAAAGTTTTTAATTTGTGAAGAATTATTTCCGCGTATGCATGAAGATATTAAAATATTACCATGGAAAGAATTTTTAGATCAGCTTGATAAGATTGTTGCGTAAAAATCAAAACCCCATTTCTTTCAACAAACTGATCCAGTCGCAAATAAGAATTCCTTCTTTGATTCGTTTTTTCTCGTTTGGTGTAACCAAGACATAATAATCAATTTCTGATGAGTACTGTTGTAATGCTTTTAACCCGTTAAGATCTTGAGCATTAAATTCACCTGATTTGGCTTCAATGGCCCATGTTTTATTTTTTATTTTAATTATGAAATCAACTTCAATTCCATGGCGAGTTCTGAAGTATTCAATTTTTATGGGAATATCATTTGCCAAGGCTGAATTTTTTAACTGTGTGTAAATTAAGTTTTCAAATAAAAAACCTTTTCGCTTTTCACTGATTGAAAAATCATTAACTAAACCATTTAAAACACCTGTATCAAAAAAATATATTTTAGGGTGTTTTACAGTATCTGCAGTTTCAATATCCTGATATGAATGAATCCGTTCTGCAATAAGGGTGTCTTCAAGTATTTCGATAAATCGAACACAGCTTGTTCTTGAAACTTTAGCCTTAGTAGCTAATTTGGAAAAATCCAATATTTGACCAGCACGGTTAGCAATGTTTACTAAAAATCTTGCAAAACCCTGTATGTTTCTTGAAAGGGCTTCAGCCTGAATTTCTTCTTTCAAATATGTCGCAGAATACGTTTCAAGAAGTTTTTCAACCTCTTCATTATTTTTCAAATGAAAGGGTTCAGGTAAAAATCCATATTTAAGACAACGGTTAAAATCTAATTTATAATTTAATTCTTGTGCGCACAGGCCACTCATTTGGTACGCAAGAATACGTCCTGGCAACAGATTAGCCTGTCCACGTTTTAATTTTCGGGCACTTGATCCAGTTATTAAAAACTGTAACTGTCGATTTCCTTTATCATCTATCAGCGCCTGAATCGAATTTAGCAAACTGGGTATTCTTTGAATCTCATCAATAAAAATAGTTTCATATTTATTAGTTTCGATTTGCTCAATAAATAAATTTGGATCAGAAGTGTATTTTAAATATTCATTTTCTCGGGCTAAATTAATAATTAAATCAGGCTTCAATGATTTTACTAAAGTTGATTTACCAACTTGCCTGGGGCCCAGTATCAAAATACTTTTCTTACTTTTTTTGATTTTACCCAATAAAATTCTGTCTATCATGTGGTTAAATTTACCGTAAAAATAACCACATGTAAATCAAATACACTGTTTCTAAAATCTGTTTTGCTGCTCTTAAGTCTTGATTCAGCTCGGTAATACTGGCCAGATAGATCTAGACTTGAAAAAAATCGGGGGGGGGTAAAATTTAAGCATAGTTACATAAGGGAGATTTATGTTGTTACGTTTAATTATTTTAATTGGTTTGATTTCTGTAAATGCTATGGGTCAGAATCGATGTCAGAAGGAGTTGGACGATAAGGCTAAGCTGCTATCACAAATACATCTCAATTCTGTCAGATATCAATATTTAAAATCATCTGGATATTTAGAGTTTCTAAAAAATTCACAAAAAAACACTAAAGAAAGTTGTAGGGTAATAGATACTAAAGCATTTTTAAACGCGTCCTATTCTTACTGTTTAGTAAATAAGGATTGTGAAGATTGGGAAAGAATTATAAAAGTCCGAAAAAAATATAAAGACGATTATCCTTATGATAAATATTTAAATTACAATTATGAGAAGCCCGAGCAAATCGAACTCGTGCGAAGTGTAGATGTCAAAAATAAAATTCTGACAACTGATCAAGGCAACGAATGGAGTTATGCATCAGGCTCCCGAGCCGAACAAATTAAAACTCAAGATCAAGTAGCCACGCAGGCAACTGTAACTACCCCAGAAACAGCACCAAAATCGGACTCAATGCCTGGAGCTACACAAGAATTAGAAAAGCCAACAGCAAAGCCAGCCTCATCCACATCGGGCACCTTAACTTGTGAATGGTCTGACATATTTCCAAGAAAAATTCTGCGCGGTCCTGGATGCAGTGGTAAAGGCACTAAAATTTGCATTGGTTACGTTAATTGTACAGAAGGCGGTGCTAGTTTTAATCGGTTAGCAACGTGCACTGAAAAACTTTGTGGTGATGGTCAAGCGGCTGCATGTTCAAAGCAACTGGGCTTTGGATCATATTCCCCTGCTGGAGTTGATCCTTTTGTGAAACCAACCGGCTCGTCAGATAGCAGTGTGAATTAATTTATATGAAATTAACATTTCATTTTTTAATTTTAATATTTACTTTTGTTTCAACGATTTTGTTTGCAGCTGTTGATGATCAAGTTTTTATTACTGGTAGGATAATGCGTGTCATTGAAAAAAACCGTGTACGTGTTATTGATTCTGACGGACAAACTTATTTTATTCCTAAGAAATATTTTAAGCCTGGGTTTAAATTTGAATTAGAAAAATCATTTAGTCTTGAAATGCCTGTTGAGGACTTCAAAAAACTAGACATTAAAATAAACTCAACGAAGTAACTTTTCAACTTCGCTTTTCATGCTAGCTAACGGAATAACCTGCACCTTATCATCTAGTGAATAAGATTTTTCCCCAGGGTAAACAACTAGAATTTTGTGCAGTTCTAAATCTTTCAGTGTATTACGCATCGAGGGGGTCATCTTCGGAGCTTCGTTAAATTTTGCTTCGATGCCAATGAGGCCTTTTCGAGTTTGGATGATGAAATCGATTTCGGCATTTGATTGTGTATTCCAGAAATAAATCTCATCAGAATAAAAAAAGCGAATATTTTGTAAAACAAAAGATTCCCACGAACTTCCTAATTTAGGATGACTTAATAAATCTTTTCTTTGTTTAATATTTACTAAATAATGAAAAATTCCTGTATCGCTAAAATAAAATTTGGGGCTTTTCACTTGTCTTTTGCTGATGTTTGCAAACCAGGGTTGAATTGATTCAACCATAAAAGTACCTGTTAAAATATCGATATATTTTTTGATCGTTGTATCAGAAGCACCAAAATTTTTTCCAATTTCAGAAAAATTTAAAATTTGCCCGTTATAGTGAGATAGCATTTGCCAAAATTTTCTCAAGGTTTGTGCAGGGATTTGTATTCCAAGTTGAGGAATATCTTGTTCTAAGAAAGTTCTGGTATAATCTTGACGCCATTGATATGAAATAGTGTCAGTTTTTGCTAAAAAAGATTTTGGAAAACCGCCGCGCAGCCATAAGCGATCAGCATTTTTGGCTTCAACTTCAGTCGAAGAAAATACACTCAGATGATAATAGGATATTCGACCTGCCAATGATTCTGAGGATTGCTTTATGAGATCTTTTGATGAGCTTCCTAATACTAGAAATTTTGACTTCGTGTTTTCGTCGACATAAAATCTTAAAAATGAAAATAAATTAGGCTTTCTTTGAATTTCATCAATAATTATTAATCCTTTCGCATTTTTAAAGGCTTGGCTTGGGTTTTCTAATGCTACTAGATCTTCAGGATTTTCAAGATCAAAATAAAGACTGTGCTTAAATGATTTTGACAGCGTTGTTTTTCCGCATTGTCGTGGGCCAAGTATAGCGACAACTTGAGCTGATTGAAGTCGTTTTTTAAGCTTTTTTAAATGATTTTCACGATTTATCATACCTTGTATTCTCGGTCATGCTATTGGAAAAAACAAGGTAAAAAAGCACTTTTTCATATCTAACTATCTTTTATAGGTTCGTACACGCAAACAAATAATTTAGTGTCATCAATTAGTAATTTATTAAGAAATTATTACGAAAAAACTCGACCTACTTAGGTTGGTAAACAAAAGCAAAATACGACTTAATAACAAACCTGTTGGTCAATGATATATGAAGATGATAGGATCAGATTTTAATTCGCTTAAAATAAAAGAGGCAATATCAATGAAAAGCAAAAAAATGAATTATATTAAATGGTTTCTACGTATTTTGGCTGTGGCTATTATGGGACAAACTTTATTTTTTAAATTTTCAGGAGCAGAAGAATCAATTTATATTTTTACAAGAGTCGGAATGGAACCCTGGGGCAGGTATGGTACGGCTACGATAGAATTATTAAGTTGTATACTTATATTGTGGCCTAGATTTTCTTGGCTGGGTTCATTTATGAGTGCAACAGTTATGTTAGGGGCGGTCTTTAGTCATTTAACATTACTTGGTATTGTTGTTCAGGATGATCAAGGTTTGTTATTTGCGTTAGCCTGCGTTGTGTTTCTTACCTCACTTGTTAATTTATTTTTCGAGCGCGAAAAAATTCCGTTTGTAGGACATTTACTTCTAGATAATAATTTAAAGAAACAGTTTGGTGATTTCAGAAACAAAAATATTAAACTTGGATTCTTGTTTTTAGCTATTTGTGTATTGATTACAGTTATTGGTATAGCACAGCAAGTTTATGTCATCGATCAAATCGTTAGTCTTAACTCTGCATTTGCAGCACAAGTCAGTGGAATTGCTCAAACAGCCTATTTTTTAACAATAGCAGGAATTCTACTGGCATTTTTTCTAGCGATGTCATTATTAAGGCTAGTTGGTCAGCCTATTTCAAAACTAACAGAAGTTTGTAGAATGATTGTGTCAGGAGATCATTCTGCTAGAGCTGAAATCAACCGAGTATCTGAAATTAAAGTGATGGCAGATTCTTTTAATCATATGCTTGATGAGTTGCAAAGAAAAGATTCTAACATAAAGTCTTTGCTCAATGGAATTCCCAGCGCGGTATTTTTTTTTGATGCAAATGGTGAAATTTCAAAAGAAAAATCTTTGGCTACAGACCTTATTTTTAGTGAATTAAAAAATCAAACAAACATAAAGCAATTTTATAATTATTATTCTGGATCCCACTCTGAAGATATTCAAGAACTCATAACTTTATTTTGGAATGACGAGCAGCTCATAAGTTTTGATTCATTATCTGCCATGCTTCCTAAAAATATCGTGATAGAGAAAAATGATAAGTCTAAAAAGTATATTGAACTTGATTATCAATCTGAAAAAAATCAAAATGACAAACTATCACGTGTTATTGTCATAGGAGCCGATAAGACGAATGAAGTTTTGTCCGCGCTAGAGTCAAAAAGTAAAACCGAATTTGTTCAGCGAATTTCATTTGTAGGACAAAATTTATCTGATTATTTAACAGTATTTTCTGATTTAGATCAATTGTGGAATAACAACATTAAACAATTAAATAAAAAATAAGAATAATTATAAGACGATTGATTTAGTTGTATTTAAAAGGAATTTACACAGCATTAAAGGTGGACTTGCTTCTTATGAATTTACAGATTTGTCAAAGAAGATTCATTTAATTGAAGACGAGCTTCAAATTCATAAACTTGATGATATTGCTGAAAATATTTTACAACAATTAACAGATTTACAAATTTAATTTCATCAGTTGCATGAACAAATCAAGTTTATTTTTGGTTTGAATAACAATGTAGATTTGTTAAGTGTAAAGAAAGCTGATTTTTTATCTCTCGTAAGATTGATTCAGTTAGCTCAAGATCCAAAAATGACCGAAGCAGTCTTTGAATGTCAAAAATTGCCATTAGAAAATCAGATATCCAAATATAAAAAGTATTTAGAAAGTTTAGCAGAAAAAAACCCGGAAAAATTTATAAATTTAAATATTGACTCGACAAGCTCACTCGAAATTCGACCACAACATTTGTCGAATTTAGCAAATTGCATGGGTCATATTTTAAGAAATTCCTTTGATCATGGACTTGAAAACTCGGAAGATCGAGAACTTAAAAATAAAAATCCTATTGGACAAATTACTATTAAAGCTGTTGAAAGTTCTGATGGATCTTTTGAGCTCACTATTAAAGATGATGGTAAAGGAATTCAGACCGATCGGTTAGTGCAGAAAGCAGTCAAAAATAATTTATGGTCAATTCAGAAAGCAGAATCAGCCAGTGAAATAGAGAAAATTAATCTTATTTTTCATTCCGGGTTATCTACAAATGACACTGTTAGTGATACTTCTGGCCGCGGTGTGGGAATGGATGCAGTGAAGTCAGAAGTTGAAGAAAAAGGCGGCACTATAGAGATTAAAACAAAAATTGATATAGGCACAGAATTCACTTTAAAAATGTCGAATATTTAAAAAGTACTATTTTTTAGTAAAAGCATTAACTATCTTTTATAGGCTCATAAACACAAACAAATAATTCAGTGTCATCAATCAGTGATTCAGTGGGGAATTGTTTTTTAAAAAGACCTGCATATTCAGATTTAAACTGATCTATTTTATTTTCAAAACCCATATGTTTTAAGATGATGGGATCAGGCTCGCCGTAGGTTGTTATAAATGCATCGACAAGCTTTGCTTTTCCTTGAATTTCTTTTTCTAAATCACAAACCAAATAGTATTGTCCGACTTCGCTGAGTCTTTCACCAACTAAGCCTGGCTGAACAGATTCTATTTTTTCTACAGGTTCGCAGCTAACAAAAAGTCCCTGGTTAAGAACATGCATAGAAACTTTATCTAAATAGAGACCTATTTTCATAAAATTAGTCTATCAAAAATAGACATCTTATCAAAACAATTATATACCTAGACCTTATGAATAATTTAAATCATTCCAATGATATTAAAACAGTTGCTGTTGCTAATCGCGGCGAAGTCGCCGTACGTATTATTAAAGCTTGTGAAGAGCTTGGATTAAAAACTGTTCTGCTTCACTCTGAGGCTGATATTCAATCCCGCGCTTATCGTATGGCAGATAAAAAAATATGTATAGGACCGGCTGCGACTGCAAGCAGTTATTTAAATATTCAAGCTAATATTCAAGGTGCTCTGGCCGGTGGTGCTGATGCAGTACACCCAGGTTTTGGTTTCTTATCAGAAAATGCAGATTTTGCTCAAGCCTGTCATGATGCAGGGTTGAAATTTATTGGCCCAAGTCCGCAGTCAATTCGAACTTTAGGTGATAAAATTTCTTGTAAAGCCTTGGCGTTAAAAGCAGGTTTGCCTTTGGTCCCAGGTTATCAAGGGGAAGATCAGTCAGTTGATCGCCTTATTTTAGAAATTGAAAAAATCGGATTACCAGTGATCGTTAAGGCTGCCGCCGGAGGTGGCGGACGAGGAATGAAGTTGATCCATCAAATGTTTGAGGCTCGTGATCTTATTGAATCTGCAAAACGTGAATCGTTATCTGCTTTTGGTTCAGAAAAAGTATTTTTAGAAAAATATTTAGATCGTGCAAAACATATCGAGTTTCAAATTTTTGGTGATTGCACTGGACAAGTGCAGCATTTATTTGATCGCGAATGCTCAGTACAGCGTCGTCATCAAAAAATTATTGAAGAAGCTACTTCTCCAAGTTTAACGGATGATTTGCGTCGTCAAATGGGGGCTGCCGCCGTTTCAATAGCTGAATTAGCTCAGTATCAAAGTGCAGGCACAGTTGAATTTTTACTTCAAAACGGAAAATTTTATTTACTTGAAGTGAACACGCGACTTCAAGTTGAACATCCTGTTACTGAAGAAGTTGTCGGAGTTGATTTAGTTAAAATGCAAATATTGACTGCCATGAATAAATTCGTTTTTAATCCTCAAGAAATTCGTAGACCTCAAGGTCATTCTATTGAGTGTCGTGTTTATGCAGAAGATTCTTATAAAGCTGGAGTTCCATCTACAGGACTATTAGGTCAAGTGTCTTGGCCAGAAGGACCAAGACGTCGATTTGAGTTCGGCTTTGAATCAGGGGACACAATTACCTCACATTACGACCCCATGATTGCTAAAGTTATTGTTTGGGATGAAAATCGAAACCGTGCGATCGAAAAAATGATAAAAGTTCTCAATGATTCTATTGTTTTTGGAGTGCATACAAATATTCCCTATTTGATTGCCATTTTGTCTCATGGTGAATTCATCAATGGAACAATGACAACTCGATTTATTGAAACCTATTTTCCTGAAGGATTAAAAAGTCAACATAATGAACAAGAACGATTTAGTTTTTCAAAAGAAGTCTATAAAGAAATGATTCAACAAAAACAAATTAAATCTGAAAACCAAGAAGCTGATCCATGGGGAAGTTTTTGGAGAAATATATAATGAAACAAATTTTAAATTCTGCAGTAGAAATAGTTGGTCAAAAGATTTGGATTAAAAATAATTTTCAAACCTGGTGTTATGATTTAATTGATATTGTTTCAGAAGGAAATCGTAGGCAAAAATCAAAAACGACTTCTCCAGAAAAAATTGTTTCCTTAATGCCAGGCAAAATAACTAAGATTTTTGTGAAAGTCGATGATCTTGTTAAACCTGGCCAAGCTTTAGTTGTTATGGAAGCTATGAAAATGGAATACACCTTAAAATCTGATTTAGCCACAAAAGTTGAGAAAGTTAATATTGAACTAGGACAGCAAGTTAATTTAGGACAACTTTTGATTCAATTGCAGAAAGTTGAAAATGAAAAAAGTTAAAATCGTTGAAGTTGGGCTTCGAGATGGCTTACAAAATGAATCAGTATTTTTAACAGTTCAAGAGCGATTTAATGTGCTTAATAAAATCATTGAATCGGGTTTAAATAAAATTGAAGTTGGTTCCTTTGTGTCTGCTAAGTGGGTTCCTCAAATGGCTGGAACAGATCAACTGGTCCAGTTATTTAATCAAAAATATAGCCTTCAAAGGCAAAAAAATATTACTGCAAGCGTATTGGTTCCGAATGAATTTGGAATGTCTGATGCTGTTAAGAATCAAGTCAAAGAAGTGGCTGTTTTTATTTCGTCATCTGAAACTTTCTCGCAGAAAAATATTAACTGTACAATATCTGAAAGTTTAAAGCGTGTGGAACAAGTTATTCTGCTAGCTAAAAAAAACAAGATCAAAGTGCGAGGCTATTTGTCTGTTTGTTTTGGTTGTCCCTACGAGGGGAAAGTTTCAGAATCAAAAGTAGTTCAGTTAGCAAAAAAATTATACCAAATGGGTTGTTATGAAGTTTCAATTGGTGACACAATTGGAATTGCTTACCCAGAACAAGTCAGTCGTTTATTTAAAAAATTAGTAAAAGTTATATCTCGTCAAAAATGTGCCGGACATTTTCATGATACTCGTGGATTGGCCATTGCTAATATTTGGGCGGCTTATCAACAAGGAGTAAAAATTTTTGATTCTAGTCTTGGCGGCCTTGGTGGTTGTCCTTATGCAAAAGGGGCCTCTGGAAATGTTTCGACAGAAGATGTTGTTAATCTATTTCATCAATCGGGAGTGGCCACTGGTGTCGATTTAAAAAAGTTAGTTTCTGCTTCACATGAATTAGAAAAATATATGAAAAAATCACTGAATAGTCGAATATCAAAAATAAATGGAAAATTATGAATTTAAAAAAAATAGTTGATTTAAGTCTTGTTCTTTTAGTGTATTCTTCTTTTGCTTTTATTATGTGGCCATTCAAGCAGGCTCTTATTTTTGCAATTTTATTTTCTTTTGCTTTGGTGCCAACTCTGAATAAGTTCTCTCACTTTAAAAAAGTTAAACTGACAGAGATTCAATCAATAAGTATTCTTGTTTTTTCACTTTTAATAGTTTTAGTTCTGCCTCTGGTTTTAATTTTGACTAAAGCAGGTAAAACATTATCTCAAATCGGAAATGAAAATATTTTACAACTTCCACTTTTTCAAAAATTGCAATCCGTCGCAAATTTAGTTACTGACAAAATAGCTTATTTTTCTGATCAATTTGGTTTTGATATTGCTTCACAAATTGATTTGAAATCGTTAGCAGGCACTACGGGACAATTCATTATTTCAAATGTGACCGGTTTGCTTGCGAATATACCATCAGCACTTTTTCAAACTCTGATATTTATTTTAATGTTGTACTATTTTTTGCTGAACAGAAATAAAATTAAGTTAACACTTATCGATTCTGCAATTTTGGCTGAAAATCAAATCGATCGTCTTGCAGAACTTTTTAAAAATGTAAGTTCACTAGTATTAGTTTCTACAATCCTGATAGCTTTAGCTCAATCATTGGTTGTTTCTTTAGCTAGTTTGATTGTTGGTTTTGATGATGTTTTTATTATTTTTCTGATCGCTTTTTTTATGTCGTTTATCCCTGTCATTGGATCTGCTCCTTTGACTATTAGTTTAGTTGTTTATAGCTTATCAAGCGGTCATTACGGAGACGCTGTAATGATGGCTATTGCTGCAGGATTTGCATCCTTGATAGATAACATTATAAAGACATATTTATTTAGTTCTAAAAAAGATAGCGTCAGTCCCTTATTAATACTTTTAGGAATTATTGGCGCATTAAATGTTTTTGGTATTATCGGTTTATTTCTTGGGCCCATAATTGTCGAACTCACTTTTAAGATTGGTTTAATTATCTTTGAGGAAAAAAAGTCTTTTTTTTAGTTTAGTAAAAAGAATTAATAATTTATTAATTCGACACTATTTCGAGCATTTTTAAAGAATTTTTGAATAAAATAAGTTAACTCAGTTATAAATTTGTGAAAATTCTATTTTATTGTTAAAAAGCCCTACTGTTAAAGGTTTGCTGTCTTTATTCTGAGGGGGATTGATGACGACATTACATTTTTTTGAAAATTAGCATTGAGTCCTTTCGGAAAAGATGTGTATAAATATCTTGCTTGAGTATTGAATTAAACCAAACACTTTTTCGAATTGTCTTAGTTGAACCTGAAATTCCGCAAAACACCGGAAACATAGGTCGCACCTGTGTTGGAACAAACTGTGAACTTCATCTTATTGAACCAATGAGTTTTGAAATTACGGATGCTCAGCTTAAGCGTGCAGGGCTTGATTATTGGACTCATTTAAAGTGGTTTAAACATAAAAGTTTTCAAGATTGGTTTTCTAATGTGGAAGATCCAAGTCGAGTTTTTTATTTTACAACTAAAGTTGAAAAAACTTATTTTGAAATAAATTACCAACCTGGCGATTGGCTTGTTTTTGGTAAAGAGACTAAAGGCCTTACACCAGATCTTATTTTTTCAAATATTGATCAAGCCGTGACGATTCCCCAGCCTGGCCCAGTACGAAGTCTTAATTTAGCCACTGCAGTTGCTATATCTATTTATGAAGGATATAGACAAAACTTATAGTTGGGTCTAGTTTTTTGTATCAATAAAAAAATCACTAACATTATTTGAGTATCCACGAAAAAATATTTTCACGAACAAGCTATTTCTTTACGCATGAAGTGTATCAGTATCGAGTTCAAAAAAACCATATAGAGGGGACTTATATGAATTTTGCAAAGTGGATATCAATCAGTATGATCGGATTATCATTAGTAGCACAGGCTCAAATGTCGACAAAGATTGTTGGTGGTGTAGAAGCTAAAGTTGGAGAAATTCCTTACATTGTTTCATTACAACAAAAAGGTTTCGGTCATTTTTGCGGTGGATCTCTTATAGCACCGAATTGGGTGTTAACAGCTGCTCACTGTTTAGGTGGAACAATTGATGAAGTTTGGGTTGGATCATATGATCATTCTAAAACTCAAGGTGTAGAAAAAATGAAAGTGCTTAAAAAAATCAGACATCCAAAATATAGTTCAGGTACAACTGATTACGATTATGCATTATTACAATTAGATCAAAATTCTTCATATGCTACTGTAGCAATCAATAAAGATGAAATCGTTATCTCAGATACAAATGAAACGAATAGTAACATAATCATTTCTATGACCGCTGGGTGGGGTACGTTATCTTCAGGTAGTTCGTCATTACCAAAAATTTTAAGAAAAGTTGATGTTCCTTTAGTCAGCCAAAAAGAATGTAACCAAAAATATGCTTATAGTGGAAAAATCACAAATCAAATGATGTGTGCAGGATTTCGTAAAGGTGGAAAAGATTCTTGCCAAGGCGATAGCGGCGGTCCTTTAGTTGTTATTGATGCGAATGGAAAACCTTTGCTTGTCGGTATCGTAAGCTGGGGACAAGGTTGTGCTTTAGCTGATAAATACGGAGTTTACAGCAAAGTTAATGCAGCATTTGACTGGGTTGTTCAAGAAACAGGAATTCAGTTTTAATTTTTATAGTTAGTTTTAATTTAACTCGACAAAGGTCTGATTGAAAAATCAGACCTTTTTTTTTGCTTTAAGACTTAACTCGACATGCGTTAGCCACTATTTGACGACTTCAGGCAAAAAGAATTATTCTTATAAGCTATGATACAGAAAATGTTTGCAAAAATCTTGGGTACTAATCACGAACGCGAATTAAAAAAAATTCAACCACTTGTTGATAAAATTAATTCCTATGAATCAGCATTGCAAAAATTGTCTGATCAAGAATTAAAAAATAAAACAATCGAATTTCAAAATCGACTTAAAAAAACTGAAACAGTCGAAGACTTGTTACCAGAGGCCTATGCAGTTTGTCGTGAAGCCTCGAAACGCGTCTTAGGAATGAGACACTATGATGTGCAAATGATTGGTGGTATTGTTCTTAATCGTGGATCCATAGCCGAAATGAGAACCGGCGAAGGAAAAACTCTTGTTGCTACTTTACCAGTTTATTTAAATGCCCTCACAGGTCGCGGTGTTCACGTTGTATCTGTAAATGATTATTTAATTAAGCGTGATGCTGAATGGATGGGTCAAATTTATAATTGGCTAGGCCTCACAACTGGAATAATAGTTCACGGATTATCAGATGATCAACGCCGAGCTGCTTATAATTGTGATATTACCTACGCCACTAATAATGAATTAGGTTTCGATTATCTTCGTGATAATATGAAATTCGATTTATCTGAATATGTGCAAAGAACTCCGTATTTTGCCATTGTCGATGAGTGCGATTCAATATTAATTGATGAAGCAAGAACGCCCTTAATTATTTCTGGTCCAGCAGAGGCTTCGACAGATAAATATTATTCTGTTGATAAAATTGTTCCTTTTTTAAAAAAAGATATTCACTTTAATATTGAGGAAAAATCTAAATCTGCAACGTTAACTGAAGAGGGTAACTCTGAAGTTGAAAAACTATTAAAGCTTGATAACTTATACGACCCAGCCAATATTGAAATTTTACATCATGTGAACCAAGCTGTGCGAGCTCATTACTTATATCGTTTAGATGTCGAGTACATGATTAAAGATGGTGAAATTGTGATTGTTGATGAATTTACAGGTCGGCTAATGCCCGGGCGCAGGTGGTCTGATGGGCTCCATCAAGCCATTGAAGCTAAAGAAAAAGTGGATGTGAAAAATGAAAATCAAACTTTAGCTTCAGTCACTTTTCAAAATTATTTTCGAATGTATGATAAACTTTCAGGAATGACTGGAACTGCTGATACAGAATCCGTAGAATTTAAAAAAATATATAATTTAGTTGTTCAAGTTATCCCAACGAATAAGCCCATTCAACGTAAAGACATTGAAGATATTGTTTTTAAAACTGAAAATGCAAAATATAAAGCTATCGTTAAAGATGTTCGGGAACGGTACGCTAAAGGTCAGCCTGTTTTAGTAGGAACGGCATCTATTGAAAAATCAGAAGCTATTTCCAAATTTTTAAAAAATGAAGGAATCAAACATGATGTTTTAAATGCTAAACATCATGAGCGTGAAGCTGAAATTATTGCCTTAGCTGGGCGAAAAGGAACCATTACTATTGCTACAAATATGGCCGGACGTGGTACCGATATTGTATTAGGTGGAAATCCTGAGGTCCTAGCTAAAAAAACAATAGATGACGAGACTTCAGTAGAATATAAAGACGCGCTTATTCGATTCAAAAACCAATGTGAAAATGAAAAAAAAGAAGTTCTGGCCGCTGGTGGCTTATACATCGTTGGAACTGAACGTCACGAATCACGTCGTATTGATAATCAGCTGCGCGGCCGCGCGGGAC
>JAYUJM010000023.1:0-1152 GCA_043765175.1 Pseudobdellovibrionaceae bacterium
CTTTATAAGAACAACGGGCTGCCATTTGCGTTGTACTTACTGCGATACCAAATATTCATATTTTGAGGGCGAGATGATGTCCCTTGAAAGAATTTTAGAGATCGTCAAGGGTTATGGCGCCGAATATATTTGTATTACTGGTGGCGAACCGCTCCTACAAAAAGATATCCACAGATTGATCCACATTTTGTGTGATTCTGGCTACAAGGTGTCGTTAGAAACAAGTGGCGGCAAATCGATTAAAGACGTTGACCCGCGTGTTAAAACGATTCTAGACGTTAAAACGCCTGACAGCGGCGCTGCTGATAGTTTCATGATGGAAAACATGGAATTTACCAATGAAAAAACAGAATTTAAATTTGTAATTTCTAGCGAAAAAGACTTCGACTGGTCAGAAAATTTTTGCCGTCAACTAGATTTATCAAAAAAATTTACAGTATTGTTTAGTCCATCCCACGCGCAAGTACCTGAACGCTGGTTGGCAGAAAAGATTTTGCAAAATAAATTAAAAGTTAGGTTGCATTTGCAACAACATAAGTATATTTGGTTACCCACAACTCGCGGTGTTTAAAAAAACACCCTAACTAAAACAATAACAATGAACACGATCGAAAGAGGGAGTTCCATGACGCCGAATCTCAATAACTCGGAAAATCTTTTTGTAGCAAATCTTCAACAAGTTAGCTTAGAGAAGCTAGTAAAAAGCAAATTGGAAGTATTATTCCAACAACAAAAAGAAGCTCAAGTAGAGTTAAATGGTCTATACAATATCGTATTAGAACAAGTTGAAAGACCTCTTATTGAACTTGCTCTTAAAGCGTATAACGGAAACCAAGTTAAAACGGCTTTAATGTTAGGTATCAACAGAAACACTCTTAAAAAGAAAATTGATAACTACAAATTGAAACCTAAAAAAGGTGCTCAAGCTAATCAAATCATCCCAGCGATGACGACTCAAACATTAGAGTCGAACACTGTATTAACTCAATAATATATAAAATATTTAAAAGCCCGTGGTATCTACGGGCTTTTTTTATTTAGAGGGGTATTGAATGAGTCAAAAAATTCCTCCTCAAAGTCTTGAGGCAGAATTCTCAGTTCTCGGTGGTTTGATGCTCGATAGCGAAGCTTTCGATCAAATAGCCGATATTA
>JAYUJM010000024.1:0-48710 GCA_043765175.1 Pseudobdellovibrionaceae bacterium
GTAAATTTGATGATTTGGTTATTCCACTAGCGAATGCTAGTGGGGCGCAAACAGCGCCTGGGGGTACGGTCTGGCACGTTTTCAGCATTTAAAAGTTTATCAATTATCTTACCGGTTTTCAAAAATGATCTACCAAACTAAAATAAAACTACCGAATTATTTAAAATATGACTTAGGAAAAATGGCTTTTGAATCTGCGTTTAAGTTCACAAAAGGTGTCGTGATCACAAATGGCAGTGAAAACAAAATTAAATTTTTGAATTTAATTTTATTAGAAATCGATGTGATTTGGCAATATTTACGCCTAATGTTTGATTTAAAAGCAATTTCAAAGGGTGAATTTCAAGTTTTATCAGAAGTACTTCATGAAATCACAATTCAAATTCAAAATTGGTTGAATTGGGCTAAAAAAAATATTAAAAAATAATAAATCTGAAGCCAGAATTAGATTGTTCAAGGATAATTTAAGTGTGCAAAAGATTTCCCACGGAAACCCTCTTTGTTTTACAAAGTTACATAGACGAAGCAAGATTAAATTGGGCTTAAATCCAATGATCTTCTTGCGGGACTTGAAAAGGGTGTTTATTGATTGAAGTGGTCTGCGTCGGTTAATTTTGACAATAGAAACAATGCGTGGATATTCAATCCTAACAACGGCAATTTCAACAACAACAATAGGAACAACAACAATAGGAACAACAACAATGCTGTTCGATGTGTGGGCCGTTAGGCTTGGGGAAATAGATTTATAGGGAATGTGCAAACATCCCCTATTTTTTATTTTTAGTTTTTTAAAACTTCACTGAACGCTGATTTTTAGTGACTTCAATTCGGCAGTATTGGCTGCTGATATTTTTCGGTTCCATATAGTTTTCTGTTAAATTATTTTTAAATTTTTCAAGTGCTTGTTTTTTAAATCGGTTTGCATTGACGTTTTTTAAAATCCCTAATCGTGAATTGATACTGGCCAGTTCGCTTTTGTCTTTTGAAATCAAAAAAGCAAACGGATGCGGATCATTTTTTTGATTCAATTTACTTTTTTTAAATTGGTTTTCAATTTTTTTAAGTTCTTGAATAAACTGCCATTTCTTTTTTTTAGCGGATTAAAGCTGTAAAGGTTGCTGGGCATTAAAGACTTGTTTACAAACAGTACCTAAATAAGTGATTCCTTTAGTTAAAGGTGCAAACTCTGTTTTGTTAAAATTTAGATTTTGTTTGCATTGAGTTTGAAGAAATTTTTGAATTTCATGTTTCATGGGCTCTAATTTTTTAGAATCGGTATCAATTAAAAGCTAATCATCCATATATCGTAAATAGCCATTTGGTTTTAATGTCCGTTGAATAAAGTGATCCAATGAATTTAAATAAAGATTTGCCCCGAACTGACTGGTTAGGTTTCCAATGGGAATGCCTTGATTTTTGTTTTTGAATAACCAAGATTTATTTTGGTATTCAAGTTCTGACATATTTTTTGGCTTAGAATTTATTTTTTCATAATTATTTCTGATATCAAATTTGAAATTTGTTTTAATTAAATATTTAGTCGTTTCATTAACGTTATTTTTTAAAAAAAGATTTACAAGTCTTAATCTATCGATGGTCACAAAAAAGGATTCAATATCTAATTGCAAGGCCCAGGCAATTTTTTACTCACCCTGGCTTATTTTTTTAATTTGTTTTTGCAGATTTTTGAGTGCCTGATAAGGACCCTTATTTTTGCAACAAGCATAGGTGATTGAAATAAATTTTTTTTCTTGGATATGTTCTAGCGGATCAATTATCATATGATGTATTACCCGATCACGAAAATGACTGGCCCAGATCTCAGGATTTTTTGGATCTGTGACCCAAAAATATTTTCCTTTCTTTGGAAGATAAGTTTTATTTTTGAGTTCTTTTGTTAATTGATTAATTTCATGTCCCAGACGGTACTCAAATCGGGTGCAGTCCAAGCTTTTCTTTTTACCGCGCTGGCATTTTTGGTAAGACTTTAGAACATTTGCAAAATTTGACATTTATAATTACTATAGTCGATTTGGATCAAATTATAAAGCTATATTGACCATAACAGCTTTACATGGTAAGCTCATATATGAGGTATTTATGAAAATATATAATTCAACAGCAGCAAAAGACAGTTTCGGTGAACTTCTGGATAATTCAAGAAAAGAGCCTGTCAAGATTACTCGAAATAATAAAGAAATTGCAGTAGTTCTTTCAATCGAAGAATACAATCGATTGGTGGATCTTGAAGAAAGTTGGTTTATATCAAAAGCAAAAGCAGCTTCGAAAGGTGGCTACTTAAGTAAGACTAAATCTGAGGCTCTACTTGAAAAAATGTTAAATGTTAAAGATTGAAATTTCAAAAGTTGCAGCTAAAGACATTTTAAATTTTCCCATTAAGATCCAAAGACAAATTGCACTTAAAATTCATGAATTGATGGAAAACAAAATGCAAAATGATGTCAGTTATTTAAAAGGTCATGCCCCATATAAAAGGGCCACTTCAGGCGAATACAGAATTATTTTTTATATAAAAAATGAAACACTTTTTATAGATTTTATTGGTAAACGGAATGACTCTGACATTTATAAAAAATTGAAAAGATCTGGCAAATAAAGAATTTTTTATTGATTACGATAAAATCCATATATGTTCTGCCGAATTTATTACAAAATCTGTAGTACACGTGCAGTTTTTACAGCTGTGTCATCTCATTGATGGCCTGCTGCCACGGAAGTATGAAAACACCTTTAATTATTTTTTTTTTCTTTGCCAGTATAAGCTATTAGTTTTTTAACAAGTCTTGTGTCATCAACTTTAGAAATAGATTTAATATCATCCGAATTTATATTTTTTGAAGATTTGCATTCAACAGCATAAAGTTTGTTTTCAATTTTAAAAATAAAATCTATTTCTAATCCTCCACGCGTTCTGAAAGAAAAAGCTTCAAAACTGAGAACTTTTGCAGAACAAGTGTGCTTAACCTGTGTGTATATTAAAAGTTCAAATAATTTTCTGATGTGATCTTGACTGGGTATAAAGTTATTGACTAAGCCGTTATAGACGCTGACATCGAAAAAAAAATTTAGGGTGTTTAATTAAATCATAATTATCTGTCATTATTTTTTTCAGGAAAAATTCTATCGGCAATAAGCGTGTCTTCAAGCACTTCAAAATAACGGGAACAGCTGTGTCGTGAAATTTTAGCAATTTTTGCTAATTTTGTATAATCTATAAATTCAACAGACATTTCGATAACGGCATTAAAAAAACGCGAAAATGATTCTAAATTTCTGGTTAAGGCCTCGGCTTGGATTTCTTCTTTTAAGTATAAAGTTGAATAAGATTTCAGAATTTTTTTCGGTTCAGATTTGTTTAAATTTAAATAAATTTCAGGAAGAGTTCCAAAGGAAAGCACTTTTTCTAAATTCATATTATAATCAACTTCAGACGAAACAATTGATCCAAGCTTGTAATCAAGTAGCCGACCTGGTAATAAATTAGCATTACCACGCTTTAATTTTCTAGCACTTGAACCAGTTAAATAAAATTTAATTTGTTTGTTTTCATCAATAATTGATTGAACAGTGTTTAATACTGAGGGCAATCTTTGAATTTCATCAATTAAAATAGACTTGGGTTTTGATGTTTCTTTGGCTTCAATCAAAGCATTAGGATTTGTAACGTATTCAAGAAATTCTTTTTGGTTAGAAAAATTGATGATTAAATCTGGCTTTAAACTTTTTAGTATAGTTTTAGTTCTTATTAAAAATCTTAAATTAATTTCAAAATCTAACAAAATCGGCAGTATATATGCCGAAAATGTAACAAATTCAGCAGCATACTTGCGGATTTTGTATTTCGCCTCAAAAATTAACCCTAAAAATGCCTATTGCAGAAAAAAATCACGTTTTGTCCGCTGCAGCAAGAATAACAAGTGACTCTTCTCAAGACTTGATTAGTTTAGTCTTTACAAAACTACAGGAGCTTCTATGAATACTTCAGTATCTTCTATGAATTTAAAAATCGGTCTTGCAGAAATGTTAAAAAAAGGCGTCATTATGGACGTGATAAATGTCGATCAAGCAAAAATTGCCGAAGACGCTGGTGCGATTGCCGTTATGGCGTTAGAGCGTGTACCTTCTGATATTCGTAAGCAGGGCGGAGTTGCTCGAATGTCTCCACCAGAATTGATTATTGATATTATGAAATCAGTGAGTATTCCAGTCATGGCAAAATGTCGTATTGGACACATTGCTGAAGCGCAAGTTCTTCAACATATCGGAGTTGATTACATTGATGAAAGTGAAGTTTTAACGCCTGCTGATGAACAATATCATTTAAACAAAAATTTATTTAAAACTCCGTTTGTATGTGGTGCCACTAATTTAGGTGAAGCTTTAAGACGTATTTCTGAAGGGGCAGCATTGATTCGAACAAAAGGTGAGCCTGGAACTGGAAATATTGTTGAAGCTGTCAGACATTTACGAAAATTAAATCAGGATATTAAACGAGTCCTTTCCTTAGCTGACGAAGAACTTGTTACAGAAGCTAAAAATTTAGGGGCTCCGGTTGAATTACTTTATCAAATAAAACAACAGGGGCGATTACCTGTTCCAAGTTTTGCTGCAGGTGGAATTGCGACTCCAGCTGATGCAGTACTTGCGATGCAATTAGGAGCTGAAACAGTTTTTGTGGGATCAGGAATTTTTAAGTCTGAAAATCCATCATTATTTGCAAAGGCTATAGTTAAAGCTGTGAATCATTATAATGATCCAGCAGTATTACTTGAGGCCTCAATGGGTTTACCACAAGCGATGACAGGGCTTGAAATGAAAACTATAACTGCTGATCAAAAGATGTCTGAGCGTGGATGGTAATTGGAGTTTTAGCCTTGCAAGGAGCCTTTGCTTTACATCGGCCTCATATTGAGGCCATGCCAAATTGTCAGTATTTTGAAGTTTCAAAAAAAGAACATTTAGAAAAAATTGATGCGCTCATTTTACCTGGTGGTGAAAGCAGTGTGATGTTGAAATTGATCGAACTATCAGATTTAAAGGAAGCACTTCAAATATTTTTCAAAACAAAACCTGTCTGGGGAATTTGTGCCGGAGCCATTTTAATGGCAAGCAAAGTAACGAATCCAGATCAATTTTCATTTAAAGCGATGAATTATGAAATTGAAAGAAATTCTTATGGTCGACAAAATGAAAGTTTTTTTCATTACATTAATGATTATGAGGTTTCATTTATTCGTGCGCCGAAAATTAAGGAAGTTTCAAATGAAGTAACAGTAAAACATATTTTTAATAATTCACCGACTTGGGTTGAATCTACAAATAAAATAGCAACAATGTTTCATCCAGAGACAAACAAAAATTATCCGTCGCCGTGGCATATCAATTTTTTAAATCGCATTTAATATGAAATTAAAAAATTTATAATATCCTGATGAGCTTCTGATCGAATTGGTTCAAATTCATTATCAATTTCGTTCAATGCCTTTTCATATTTTTTGATTTGAAATTGTGGCGCGATTTTTTAAGGTCGGTTCTTAAACTAGTCATTTCAAAATAAACTTTTGCATGTTTTAACATTTGATGTTAATGCAAGTTTTTTCGAAATCTTTTCCACTTGTTCTATTTTATAACCAGCTTTATAAATTAAAAATTCACGAGCAATTATTTTAACTTTAAGTGGGCCTGCATTATTGTCAGGATCATTTATTAAAGCCTCAACAAGCTGAATAATTTTTTGATCTTTTACATTTTTCAAATTAACTAGTGCAGCACGACGAACATTTGCCGAGTTATCACTTAAAGCTAGTTTAATTGCAGTGACCGAATTTTCATGAACTTTTCCACTTAAAAGTCTTGTAGCCGCTAATCTGACAGAAACATTTTCATCACTAAGTGCTTTAATAAATAACTTCGAGGCTTGCTTACCTTCAAAATGATCTAAACTACTTGTTGCATTTTTTCTTACTTCAGAGCTAGTTTTATCATTTAGTGCAAGCTCAATTAAATCTAAAAAAAGTGGATCATCTTGTTGATATAATGTACTGATCGAAGTTAAGCGAACAGATTCAACTGGATCTTTAAGAGCTTTCTGAAGAGTCTCATAAATTGCTTTTTTATCTTTTAATTTATAAATTGCTGAGGCTGCAGCTTCGCGTATAAATATATTTTTGTGATGAATTCCCTTTTGAATAAAATCTGCTATTTTATTATCATTTACTTTACTAACTAGTGCAGCATTAGCTTCAAATCTGACATACTCATTTTTATCTTTAAGTGCTTTAACGATTAAGTTAATGACTCCTTTAAATGTTTGATCTTTTAAAGATTTTGTAGCTCCTCTGCGAACTTCTTCAGAGGAATCTTTAAGGGCTAATTTTATTAAACTAATAGCTTGTGAGCCTTTTTGATTTTTTAAAACTTCTGCCGCTGCAGTTCGAACAATTGAGCTTTCTTCGCTTAATGCTTTTTTAATTAGCTCGGTCACATTTTGTCCAGTTAATTCGTAGACTGCATAAATTGCACTTGCTCGAATATTTTCATTTGGATGTTCAAAAGTTTTAGAAATGAGTTTAAAAATATTGTCAGTATCTTTTTGAATTTGAAGACCACTAATAGTATTGTTTCTGACTAATTCATCTGTATGTGAAAGTGCTTTTTCATAAGTTGATAAAGCTTGATCAATATTGTACTGATTAACTAATGCATTTACAGAAGAAATTCGAACTGATTCATCAGGACTATCTAGGCCTTTATTTATTAATAAGATTAAATCTGCTGACGGCGGTTGATGAGAAAGTGCTTGAGCAGCTGTTGATCTAATCTCGGGAAGGCTTGAATATAACATTGTTGTCTCTATAATTTGTAAGGCTCTAGGCCCATTTTGCCTAAATAGAGCATCAGCAGCAGCTTCACGAACTGGAACAGATGGATCAAGAAGTGCTTTTTCAATGAGATCAAGAATGTGCTCTCCTGATCGATTTGCAATTCGTTGCGCTCCAGAAAGACGAGTCGAAGCATTTGCATCTTTAAGCATTATCACGGCATCATTCAAAAATTGATCTGATTGTATGAAAATGAGACATGACAAATAATGGTTACAAGTGTCAATACTCGAATCTCTTTTAAAGCTTGTTTAAGCATATAAATCTCCAATTTAGTTACTAAATTAAGTAACTGTTAAGTTGTGCTCTAGTATTTAAAATTTTTTATTTAGATTTTATATTTTAGTTCTATTTAATTTAAAATAAAATCTCATAATAAGATATTTTTTTTATTTAACATCTGTAAAATTTCCTTAAATATTTTTAGATGTTTTGCCGAAAAGCCTTATGTCAGTGGCTTATCAATTCGCTAAGCTTCACGATACAAACATAGAAAGGTTATTTCATGAAATCTCAGTACTCATTTAAGCATCTTGATTATTCGGAATCTTTAGTCACTTATTCAGAAGTGCGACTTAATGAAGTGGGAAAATTTCTACTTAAACATGGTGAATGTCATGTTTACTTTTGGAAAGAACAGCATCAGTTTTTTGCTGAAGTAACTGTAAACACGCGTCAAAAATTTTTTAAAGCAGTTGCTCATGCCGATGATATTTATTTATCAGTAGATATGGTTTGTGAAAAGCTAGAACGTCAATTTTTAAAGGTTAAAGAAATCTATACAAGCCATAAAAAAATGGCAGCTTAAAAACATCTTTATTAAGTTTAAGTATGTTTTGAAATGCCTTAAATTTGACGCTAAAATTCACTGGCTAAAATGAATTGACCCCTGCTGAAGTGCAGGGTACTTTTTCTTGTTGATTTCAATTGAAAAAAATAAGGAAAAGAACTATGAAAAACTATATTTTTACCAGTGAATCTGTTTCTGAAGGTCATCCGGATAAAATGGCAGATCAAATAAGCGATGCCGTGCTAGATTCAATTTTAGCACAAGATAGCAAAGCACGAGTTGCTTGTGAAACTTTACTAACCACGGGTTTAGTTGTTGTAGCAGGGGAAATTACGACTACGGCTAAAGTTAATTTTTCTGAGATCGCTCGTGAAACTGTAAAAAAAATTGGATATGATGATACAGATAAAGGTTTTGATTATAAAACCTGTGCGGTCATGGTTTCATTAGGTCAGCAATCTCCAGATATTTCAATGGGTGTTAAAGAAACTGGATCAGATGATCAAGGTGCCGGAGATCAAGGTTTAATGTTTGGTTACGCTACGAATGAAACGGCTGAATATATGCCTTTGACTTTATCTATGTCGCATAAGTTAGTTAAAGATTTAGCGACGCTTAGAAAAGAAAACAAAGTCAATTGGCTTCGTCCTGATGCAAAGTCACAAGTCTCTGTTGAGTATGTCAATGGCAAAGCTACTAGAATTGATACAATTGTTGTTTCTACTCAACATGCAGAAAGCGCTTCACAAAAAGATATTTATGATTTTATTTTAAATGAGTTAATCAAGAAATCAATTCCATCAAAGTGGATCGATAAAAATACAAAATTTCATATTAATCCAACTGGTCGTTTTGTTACTGGAGGACCTATGGGTGATGCAGGCTTAACTGGTCGAAAAATTATTGTGGATACTTACGGCGGGCACGGTGCGCACGGTGGAGGAGCATTTTCTGGTAAAGATCCTTCAAAGGTTGATCGTTCCGCTGCTTATGCAGCAAGACATGTAGCGAAGAATATTGTTGCGGCAGGGTTAGCTGAAAAATGTTTAGTACAATTAGCTTATGCTATTGGTGTGGCTCATCCCGTGAGTATCGCCATCAATGATTTTGGAACAGGCTCTGTTGATAACGAAAAACTAGTTAAAGCTGTTCAAAAAACTTGGGATCTTCGGCCTGCAAGAATAGTTAAAGAACTTGATTTACTGCGTCCCATTTATTCTTCGACTTCTTCATACGGGCATTTCGGTCGCGAAGAAAACTTAGATAAAGGATTTTTTACTTGGGAAAAAGTAAATAAAATAGAACAACTTAAACAAAATATTTAATAGGAATTTTATAAAATAATGGATCCAAAATTTATCCGAAACTTTTCTATTATTGCTCATATTGACCATGGTAAGTCGACATTGGCTGATGCCTTGTTGTCTTATACAGGTTCGCTTTCTGATCGTGAAAAGAAAGATCAATTTTTAGATAACATGGATCTCGAACGTGAACGTGGAATTACGATCAAGGCGCAAACAGTTTGTTTAAATTATCGTTCTGAAGTCGACGGCGAAATGTATCAGCTGAATTTAATTGATACACCGGGGCATGTGGATTTTTCCTATGAAGTTTCCCGATCACTTGCAGCTTGTGAAGGGGCTATTTTAGTTGTTGATGCTGCTCAAGGTGTTGAAGCACAGACTTTAGCAAATGTGTATTTAGCCCTAGAAAATAATTTAGAAATTATTCCAGTGTTGAATAAAGTTGATTTGCCAACAGCAGATCCTGAAGGTGTTAAAAAGCAAATCGAAGATTCCGTGGGATTGGATTGTACTGGAATCATTCATGCGTCGGCTAAGGAAAAATTAGGCATTAAAGAAATTCTTGAAATGGTTATCGTGCGTGTCCCTCCGCCTAAGGCGAATCGTAATTTGACAATGCGTGGATTAATTTTTGACTCGTGGTTTGACGCTTATCAAGGTGTAGTTATTTTGATTCGAATGATCGACGGTGATATTAAAAAAGGCGATAAAATTAAGTTTATGGCCACCGATCGTGATTATGAAGTACTACGTATGGGAAAATATACGCCATTTCCTGATTTTGTAGACACTCTTCAATCCGGAGAAGTGGGTTTTGTCATTGCGGGCATTAAAGATATTCGTGATGTCAAAGTTGGTGACACAATCACATCATCAAAAAATCCGGCTACAGAACAGCTGCCAGGTTTTCAAAGAATAAAACCCATGGTGTTCGCTGGAATTTTTCCAGTAGTTGCCAGTGAATATCAAAATTTAAAAGATGCCTTAGATAAATTGTGTTTGAATGATTCATCATTAAGTTTTGAAGTTGAAAAATCCTTAGCACTTGGTTTTGGTTATCGATGTGGATTTTTGGGTTTACTTCATATGGAAATTGTTCAAGAGCGTCTAGAAAGAGAATTTAACCTAAATTTAATCACGACGGCTCCAACAGTTGTATATCGAATAACAAAAAATGATGGTCAAGTTTTAATGCTTGAAAATCCTTCTGGAATGCCCGAAGAGACTCAAATCTTAAAAATGGAAGAACCCTACGTAAAAGTGACTTTGCATTCACCTAAAGACTATATCGGCGCTTTAATGAAGCTTTGTGAAGATAAGCGTGGAACGCAAATTAAAATGGATTACATCACTGAGAAAAAAGTGATGATTGAATATAAATTACCAATGAATGAAATGGTCATGGATTTTTATGATCGCTTAAAATCGATTACTAAAGGATACGCTTCACTAGAATATGAGTTCATGGATTTTGAAGAAGCTAATTTAGTTAAAATGGATATTTTAATCAACGGTGAGCCTATCGATGCTTTATCGTTGATTGTGCATCAATCGAAAGCCCAAAATCGTGGTCGCTTATTGTGTGAAAAAATGAAGGAATTAATTCCTCGCCAACAGTATCAAGTTGCTATTCAGGCCGCTATTGGCGCAAAGATTATCGCCCGTGAAACGATTGGTGCACTTAAAAAAGATGTCACTGCAAAATGTTACGGCGGTGATATTTCACGTAAGCGTAAACTACTAGAAAAGCAAAAAGAGGGTAAAAAACGCATGAAACAGATTGGCTCTGTAGATGTGCCTCAAGAAGCTTTCTTAGCTGTGTTGAAGATCGAGGATTAGGTCTTTGGCCTAAGCCTAGAACATGGAACAAATAATTGAATTAATTTTATCTCCATCTGCTTGTTCAGCTTTATCAATATAGCTTAATAACAATGTTCTCAAATCTTTTTTTAGATTTTCTTGCTGGCTTTTTTTAACAGAAAAAGATGAAGCAAAAAACAAGTTTTCTTGACTTTTAAAATCTTTTTTTGATTTCACGGAGGCTTGTATTAGTAAGTAATTAAAAAACTTTTTAAAGGCGGTACTTTCATCTATGGCTTCAAAAAACAAATGACTATTGTAAGGAATATAACGGGTTTGTTTTTTATTTATTAATTTAAATCCAATAAGTGCATTCAGAGTATTTTCAATTTCTAAGGTGGGTAGATTTGTTTTATTTTGAATTTCATCAATGGTTGCGCCAGTTGCTTCATTCCCACAGGCGGCGTAAATAATTGGAAAAAATTCGTATTTATAAGGATCGCTTTCAAAACTAAGATTTTTCTTTTTTCGTATTCTATCTTTTAGATTTTGTTTAGTTCTTTCGATTTCAAGTATTTTTTTTCCATCTATTATTGTGTCAGCATGTTCGCTATTGACTAACATTTTAAAGTAATCGGCAAGATCACCAGTAAGTCCCAATCCTTTAATCATTAAGTAAAGTGAGGAGACTGTAAGTCTTTTTTGCCCGACAGCCACGTCTCGAGGAAACGAGCTGGAAGAAAAACCAGCACGTTGAGCTATTTGTGAATATGAAAAGGAACTTTTTATAGATTTCTCTTTTTTATAAGTTAATATAAAAGATCTATAATCATTAACTTCTAATATTCGACTAATAGCTTCGTTCGAAAGCGACACTAATTACTTCCTGAAACTGCTGGATTAGGGTTTATTGTAGGATTTGAATAAATTGTGTATTTTTTTGAGCTATCAATTTTTTTTAAAAAAGTATTTAAATTTTCTAAGCACTCCCATTTAATATTTACTATAGCAACTCCGTAGTAGGGTATTTTTGGCTGACCAGGCTCGTCTGGAATATCTGAATAATCGATATAATCTGTAACTTGGCTATCAACGAAGCATTGACCTGTTGAAAAATCTTTAAAATTCAAAGCATTTACAGCTTTTTTGATTTGTTTTGATTTTACCCCTGCTTTATCAATCGATATCATAAAATCTGCTCCGCCCGCCAAAACAGTGGTTGATATAGTTAATATAAAAGCAACAGCTAACTTTTTGAAATTCATAAGACCTCCTATGGTTCTTGAGTTATTGTTATTCTTATTTATCGTATTTTTCAAACTTTAGGTACAAGTTTCAAACTCTACAGAGTTTGTATGGTAATTATTTCAAACTAGTTTGGATTTGTTTTCACATTTTTATACAGCGAATTAAGAAGTGTTAGTTGAAAATACTGAAGATTGAAGATTAGGTCTCTTAGGCTAAAGCCTAGCTATTTCAACAGATTGACATCGTGCCGGAAATGGCGGACAATTCCGGTATGGTATCCAGAATTTTACCTTTTCCAAAACAAAGCTTTTTTCTGTTTGGACCACGTGGTGTAGGTAAAACAACATATTTAGAAAATCAAATCACAAAAAAAACACTTTATATAGATTTGTTGGATGCAGATTCAGAAGAAAGTTATTCTAGAAGTCCGGATTTGCTGTTTCAGATAATATCAGAAGATCCAAAAAAATATTCAGTCGTTATAATTGATGAAATTCAGAAAATTCCAAAGTTATTAGATATTGTTCATAAATCGATATTTAAATATAAGCATATTCAATTTATTCTAACTGGATCAAGTGCCCGAAAATTAAAACGAGGACTTGCGAACTTATTAGCAGGGCGTGCTTTTTCAATTTATTTGCATCCATTTTGCTATTTAGAGCTTGAAAAAAAAGAGCTCGTCGACTTATTAAGTTGGGGAGGTTTGCCACAAATTTACAGTTACGATAACGATAAAGATAAAATTCGATACTTAAAAACATACACTCAAACTTATTTAAAAGAAGAAATTCAAGTCGAACAGCTCGTGCGAAATATGACGACGTTTCGACAGTTCTTAGATTTTGCTACACAAATGAATGGTGAAATTACAAACTTTTCAAATATCGCAAAAAAAAGTGCTGTTGATGAAACAACAATTAGTCGTTACTTTGAAATTTTAGTGGATACAATGGTCGGATTTTATTTAGAACCCTTTGAGCAATCAGTCAGAAAACGACAAGCACAAAAGCCAAAATTTTATCTATTTGATACAGGGGTGGTTAGATCACTTAATCAAAGTGCGTCTTCAAAATTAATTATTGGCAGCTCTGAATATGGAAAACTATTCGAACAATTTATAATATGCGAGATAAGAAAACTAAATGATTATTTCGAAACAGACTATCGATTTTTTTATTTAAGAACGAAAGACAATGTCGAAGTTGATTTAATTATACAAAAAAGACCAAATCAATTTTTATATATTGAGATTAAATCAACTAATCAAGTTTTAGATGAAGATCTAAAATCTTTGAATAGTCTTGCTGGTGAAAATGAACGATGGATTATTTGTACTGAAAAAGCTGCGCGAAAACACATGACTGGGGTTAGGGTATTACCTTGGAAGGTAGCTTTGAGGGAGTTGTTTCGGGAATTTTAGGAAGATTTTAAAATTCAGTTAAGTTAAAACTATTTTTGAAACCTTTTTCGCTTGCTGTTGTATAACTGTAAAAGGAGCTTGTAAACACCTACAAGTCTATAATAAATGAACGAGATCGAATTGATACATAATATTTTAAATGGACAAAGTTTTTTATATAAAAAGCTTGTTATTAAGTATCAAAAATTAATTATCATGTTTATTTATCGACTTTGTCATCGGCGTGAAATTGCAGATGAAATCGCTCAAAAGGTTTTTGAAAAAGCATTTTTTAAGTTGAGCAGCTATGATCCTGCAAAGTCATCTTTTTCTACCTGGCTGCATACAATTGCAAAAAATTTAACTTTAAACTATTTAAAATCTAAAAATAATTCTGTACTCACTGAAAACTTTGATTCTCTTGTTGAATTGAATACGCCCGAAAGTTTAATGAATTTAAGTGAAGAAGAGCGTTTGTTTGAGCAATCGATTTCAGATTTGCCACTGCAGTTCAAAATTGTCTTGCAATTATTTTACATGAGTGAACTTAGTCTTAATGAAATAGCTGTGATTGAAAATGCGACTGAATCGGCCATTAAATCTAGATTGTTTCGAGGTAAAGAGTTACTAAAACAAAATATTACTCAAGGAGTCCGTAATGTTTAAATCTGAAATAGATATTGAAAAACAAATGAAATCTAGTCAGGATTTTAAAGTACAAGATCATTTCGCCGATCAAGTTATGGATCGAATATATAGAGGGCAAGCAGAGCTTTCGAAGGCGCCAAAGTGGATGGGTTTTCTGTTTGATGTTGTATTTTACAAGTACGCTTTATTTAGTCTTTTTTTGCTATTTCCCATTTTTGCAAGAACATCAGAAATTGTCTTATAGCATTGTGATACCAATGCAATTAAGATTGTCTTTTTCCCGCAACTATATTCAAATTATAAACATAAGGAAGTGTGTCTATGGAATCATCAGAAAAAAAGCCAAGTTTTGTAAAAGAGTTCTTTAGTTCTAAAAAACCTGTTGGATATAAAAAATATAATGGTTTAGATTTTACAAATCGACTATTTTGGACTGAAGGTTGGGGTTCGATGGGAATTGCAATTCTTGCAGCCCTTACTATACGCTGGTTGTTTCTTGAGGCCTATGTTATTCCTTCAGGATCAATGCTTCCAACATTGTTAATAAATGATCATATTTTCGTAAATAAAATTGTTTACGGTGTGCGTGCTCCGTTCAGTGAACAGTGGTTAGTTAAGTTTTCTGAGCCTAATCGTGGCGACATCGTTGTGTTTAAATATCCGGTTGATATGAGCACCTTTTTTATTAAGCGAGTTGTTGGTGTTCCAGGGGATAAGGTCAAATTTGAAAACGGCGTACTTTCTGTAAACGGAGAAGCTCAGGAAAAAACTGTTCCTTCGTCAACAGCTGATTTTGATTGGTTACGTGATGAGGATTTTAATACTCATGATGGAGCTTACACAGATTCAAAATCAAATTACGTTCATTTCACAGAAAAGCTTAAATCTGTTGGAAGACCTGATATTGAACACAGTTTATTGATGCCTAAAACTGAGGTCACAGGTTTTTCTGGCGATGGTGAGTGGATAGTCCCAGAGGAAAGTTTATTTGTCATGGGAGACAATCGTTATAATTCGCATGATTCACGATTTTGGGGATTTGTGCCAAAGAAAAATATTTTAGGACGAGCAAGTTTTGTATGGCTTAGCTGTGAAAGTATGATTCCATTTATACCTGTTATTTGTAACCCATTGACAGTGCGCTTGACTCGATTTGGTCACGGAGTCAGTCAATAAGAACTGCGACTAATTAATATGATTCAAAAAAAAATAGGTCAACAAGGCCGTTGGCCAAGAACGCTACTATTATTTTTTTTTCCATTTATTTTGTTTTTTTTAATTAGACATTTTATCTTGGAGCCATTTGTTATTCCTTCAGAAAGTATGCTGCCGCAACTTAAAATTCATGATCATATTCTAGTTAATAAATATCATTATGGTTTGCGCTCGTTTTTTTCTGATACCTGGTTGATTCGTTGGAATCAACCTCAGCGTGGAGATATCATCGTTTTTCGTTATCCAGAAAATAGAAACATTTTTTTTATAAAAAGATTAATTGGTTTACCCGGCGATAGAATAGAAGTTCGTGGTATGAGTCTGAAAATCAATAATCAGTTGTATGCACTTGAGCCAGATGCCCAATTTGAAAATATATTTATCGAAAATAATGGTTCGAAAAAATATTCGGTGATGGTTAGCGGGATTGATGTGGTTGATCAAAGTTTGAGTGATAACAAAAAAGAAAATCTTACATCTGATGAAGAGGGTTGGAAAACTTTTACAGTCTCAGAAAAATCATATTTTGTAATGGGCGACAATCGTTTTAATTCACATGATTCAAGATTTTGGGGAGCTGTTCCTGAAAATCTGCTTATAGGTAAGGCGTTTACTATTTGGATGAGTTGTGAAGAAATGTTGGAATCAGCACCATCGGTATGTGATCCCAGCACCATGAGGTGGGATCAGTTCTTTAAAACATTGCATTAAAGTTTAATCTATTTTTTTTGACAATGATCTCTCGAGATTTTAGGCTGTTTTTCAATGGTAAAATCTTTGTTAGACCTAAAGTCTTTGAATCAAGATACTGTTTTGAAAATTATTGATCAATCTTTGAAAAATAAATTTGATCATGCTAAAAATCGACAAAAATATTTAAAAAATAAATTTGAACAAACCGTTCACGGGGCTGCAGGTTTGCTTTTTTTTGAACCAAGCACAAGAACTCGATTTAGCTTTGAAATGGCTTGTGCGCGACTAGGCGTTCATCCGTTGGTCATGGATAATTTAGCTGGATCGAGTTTAGAAAAAGGTGAATCCATTGAGGACACAGTTTTGAATTTGGAAGCTATGGGACCATTATTTTTTGTAATTAGATGCTCAGAACAAACAAATCTGAAGGCCATAGCAGAGATGACGTCTACTCCAATTATTAATGCAGGATGGGGTTCTCAAGGACATCCAACACAAGCGTTGCTTGATATCACAACATTATTTGAAAAGTGGACTGCAATCTATCAGAAAAAAATTTTGTTCGTTGGAGATGTTCTGCATTCTAGAGTTTTTAGTTCACACTTAGAATTAGCTCAAATCATGGGGTATAATTTGGCTGTTTGCGCGCCTACGGAATTTCAATTAACTTCTGAAACAAAATATGCACAAGTTTTACGTTTTGATAAAATAGAAGAGGCTCTTGAATGGGCCGATGGGGTTATAACATTACGCGTGCAAAAAGAACGTCATAAAGACGGACTACATCTTATCAAAGGACTCGATTCAGAACAGTATAGATTACAATACGGACTTAATTCAGAACGAGCAAAAAGATTAAAAAATCAGGGTGTGATACTGCATCCAGGACCTATTAATTACGGTGTCGAAATTGAAAAAAATGTTTTGCTAGATTCTCGAAGTGTCATATTGCAATTAGTTGAGAATGGTGTTTTTATTCGAGAAGTTATTTTACAAAAAGCAATATCAGGCGACTTATAAAGTGCGGTATCAGGAACAATTTCTGGAGACTAAAATGAAAAGCTATTTAATTCTAGAAAATGGTGAAGTGTTTGACGGTGTTTTGGTGGGTCAACAGCTAAACTCATTTCCAGATCGTGCTGGAGAAATTGTATTTAACACAGCTCATTCTGGATATGAAGAAGTCGCAACTGATCCTTCATATTTTAATCAAATTGTTGTTATGACGGCTCCGATGCAAGGAAACTATGGGTCTATTCAAACTGATTGGGAATCTTCAAAAGTTTGGATTCAAGGTTTTGTTTGTTTACAAATGCAAAATACCAATGAAAATTCATCATGGGTAAATCGTTTAGTGGAAAATGATATTCCCATTTTAACTGAAGTCGATACAAGAACTTTGACGATTCATCTTCGTAATCAAGGCACTCCATGGGGAGCTCTTGTGACAGCTGTCGATGAAAAAAATGCAGTCAATAAAGCGATGAAGTTAATTTTTGAGGCCAAAAAAATTGATAAGGATTGGGTTCATTTAGCTTCTCGAAAAAAAATTGAAGTGCTTTCTGGTGAAATTTCAAATGGTTTAAAAGTTGCTGTTTTGGATTTTGGAGTTAAAGAAAATATATTACGTGAGCTTAAGAAAAGAACTTCAGAGCTTCGAATCTATCCGTCGAGAACTCCATGGGAAGTCATCGAGCAGTGGACTCCAGATACATTGATGTTAACTAATGGTCCAGGAGACCCTTCACAAGTTCAAGTGGCTGTAGAAACAGTTCAACATTTTTTAGGCAAAAAACCCATTTTCGGTATTTGCATGGGACATCAAGTTTTAGGTCAAGCTTTAGGGGCAAAAACATATAAACTTAAATTTGGACATCGTGGAGTTAATCATCCAATTAAGGATCAGCTTTTAAATCGCATTTATGTCTCAAGCCAAAATCATGGTTATGCTATTGATGAAAAAACTTTACCTAAAGATGTTCAAATTACACACGTTAATTTAAATGATAATTCTGTAGCGGGCTTTTATTCAAAAGAAAGAAACTGCTTAGGTATTCAATATCATCCTGAAAGTCATCCTGGTCCGCATGAAGCCATTGAGTTATTTACTTATTTTATCAATGAAATGAATCAAAAAAATGCTGAAGGAAGTTTGAAATGAATTTGAATGATTTTGAAAATTCATATCAAAAATTGATCGGTTATTTTACGAACGGTATTTATTTGGCTGAATTACATACTGCTCAGAAGGATTTTTTTAGCAATACTGGAACGCTCGATGAAAACAAGCCTAATTATAGTTTACGGCTTCATCAGTTTTATGATTGGTATTTTTTAACTCGAAAACTTTCTAGTCATAGTCAAACGCCGATGGCTGTTTGTATTGACCAACGTGATTTAAGATTAAATGAAGATGATTTAAAGTGTGTTCAAATTTTAAGTTCGCACACGCATTCTTTATTTGAATTTATTAAAGTAAAAAAAGAAATCGTCTTTTTAAAAAATTTACTCACTGAAAAAAAAATTGAAGTTGCTTCTGAGGGGCAAATGTTCAGTTTTGATTCTAAGGAAACATTTGAAGCACGGTATATCAGCATTGCAGACAGAAATTATTTTTTAAAAGGTTTTTGCTTTCATCCAGATTCAGCGCAGAAGTATATTCTTGAAGAACTTAAAAAAATTCGAAAAAATCCTGATTTAGATATTAATGATTTTGCATTGCGTTTAAATAAAATGCGTTACAAGCTAGAACAGTACCGACACATTAAGCCAGATATGGTTTATACGAATGAAAATAAATTAAATTTATAAATAATTTTGAAACATATTGAAAAGGAAAAAAATGCCGCAAATTAAAAATTTAAAAAGAGTTTTAATTATTGGAAGCGGACCTATTCAAATCGGTCAAGCTTGTGAATTCGACTACTCGGGAACTCAAGCCTGTAAAGCATTAATGTCTCAAGGTTTGGAAGTCATTTTAGTGAATTCTAATCCGGCAACAATAATGACAGACCCTGAAATAGCGACAAGAACTTATATTGAACCGCTCAAATTAGATTATTTAACAAAAATAATTGAGAAGGAAAGACCAGATGCTGTGATTCCCACTTTAGGCGGTCAAACAGCTTTGAATTTAGCATTAGAGTTGGATCGAACTGGAGTTTTAAAAAAGTTTAATGTTCAAATGCTAGGTGCGACTCCGTCAGTTATTGAAGCAGCTGAAGATCGTGAAAAGTTTCGTAGCATTTTGGATGAGCTTGGTGCAAAGTACCCGCAAAGTTTTATGGTTAAAAGTTTTGAGCAAGGATTAAAAGCTGCTGATGAGCTCGGTTATCCATTGATTCTTCGTCCAAATTATACTTTGGGTGGTGGCGGTGGAGGCATTGCTTATTCTCCTGAAGAATATAAAAAAATGCTTGTGCAAGCCTTACATGAAAGTCCAACAACTGAAGTTTTAGTCGAGGCCAGTATATTAGGTTGGAAAGAGTTCGAACTTGAAGTAATGCGAGATTCATCAGGAACATTTGTAGTTGTATGCTCGATTGAAAATTTTGATCCCTGTGGAGTTCATACAGGAGACAGTATTACAGTGGCGCCACAACAAACATTAACGGATCGTGAATATCAAGCGATGCGTGATGAGGCTTGTCAAATTATAAATAAAGTCGGTGTTCAAACAGGTGGAGCAAATATTCAATTTGCAGTTCACCCAAAAACGGGTGAACGAGTAGTTATCGAAATGAATCCCCGAGTTTCTAGGTCATCAGCTTTAGCAAGTAAGGCCACAGGATTTCCGATTGCAAAAATTGCAGCTTTGTTAGCTATAGGGTTTCAACTTGATGAAATAAAAAATGATATTACTAAAGTAACACCAACTTGCTATGAACCGTCTTTAGATTATATAGTGACGAAAATTCCACGTTTTGCATTCGAAAAATTTCAAGGATCAAAGGACTTGTTAACAACTCAAATGAAAAGTGTCGGCGAAGTGATGGCCATAGGACGAACTTTTCAAGAGTCCTTAATGAAAGCAATAGCCGCCTTAGAAAAAAATCCTGAAGCCATTCCCAATATTGATTTGAATTTAGAAAAAATTTCTTATCCTAACAGTGAAAGAATATGGCATATATTTCAGGCCTTTCGGCACAATTTGACTATTGATAATATTGAAAAGATCACATCAATCACGCCGTGGTTTTTAGAGCAAATATTTTCCATAGTTCAAATGGAAAATCAGATTAAAAAAAATGACTTAGATTTTAATTTGTTATTAAAAGCAAAGCGTTTTGGATTTACTGATGCGCGCATTGCTCAATTAAAAAAAGTCAGTGTTCAAAAAATTAAAAATTTAAGAAGCGAATTAGATATTAAGCCGATTTATTTTCAAGTTGATACATGTGCTGCTGAATTTGTTTCTAATACTCCTTATTTTTATTCGACTTATTGGTATCAAAAAAATAAAGCAGTAAATTCAATTGAAAAAGTTTTATCAAAAAAAGTAGTTGCAGTGATTGGAAGTGGTCCAAATCGAATCGGACAAGGTATCGAATTTGATTATTCATGTGTTCGCGGAGTAAAAGCTTTGCAAAAATTAGGTTATAGTGTGGCGATGCTGAATTCTAATCCTGAAACAGTTTCGACTGATTATGATACCTCAGACAGTTTGTTTTTTGAACCGCTGACGGAAGAATCAGTCACAGAGATTTTTTCAATCTTAAAACCGATTGGATTTATAGCTCAACTGGGTGGACAAACTTCGATTAATTTAGCTAAGCCCTTAATTGATAATGGATTTAAATTACTTGGATCTTCAATAGAGGCCATTGATTTAGCAGAAGATCGAAAAAAGTTTGCAGAGATTTGTCGTGAGCTTAATCTAATGATTCCTAATTCGTGTATGGCTTCAAATACTGAAGAAGCTTTAAGGTTTGAAAGTTTGGTTGGATATCCTATGATTTGCCGACCAAGTTATGTCCTTGGTGGACGACGTATGGAGGTTGTCGAGAGCCGGCAAGAATTGCAATCCTATTTCGAACGACATCATGAATTTATTGGTGAAAAAAATCCATGTTTAATGGATCAGTTTTTATCCGGAGCTTTAGAAGTTGATGTGGATTTAGTTCGTGGTAAAGATTGGATTTTAAGTGGTGGTATTATTGAACATATTGAAGCGGCAGGAGTCCATTCCGGCGACAGCATGGGTGTGGTGCCTCCGCAGCGTTTAAAAGAAGAAACGCAAGAGCGAATTGAAAAAATGAGTGCAGCCTTAGCCGATCGCATGAAAATAGAAGGGCATTTAAATTTGCAGTTAGCCATTAAAAATGATGATATTTACGTGCTTGAGGCGAATCCGCGAAGCTCACGCTCGGTGCCATTTTTAGCAAAGGCCACGGGCATTCCCATTGTTGATTTGGGAATTTCAGCACAAATGGGTCTCAGTTTGTCTGAAAAAGAATTAGCAAAATATAATTGGAGATCAATCAAAGAAGTCTGTGTTAAAGGGGTAGTATTTCCATTTAAAAAATTTTCAGAGAGCGATTCTATTTTAGGACCAGAAATGAAATCCACTGGTGAATCAATGGGACGAGCAGCTACATACTCTGAAGCATTAGTAAAAGCATTTGTATCTACAAACATTTCGTTACCGTTATCAGGAGAAGCTTTTTTATCCTTACGTGATAAAGATAAATTACCATTATTACCCTATTTAAAAAATTTAAATTCTTTGGGTTATAAATTTTCTGCAACTAAAGGAACTGCTGAGTTTTTAAAACAACAAGGATTTCAATGTTTAATTCTAAATAAAGTTCATGAAGGACGCCCTCACTGTGTGGATCGAATTCGATCAGGACATGTTCAATTTGTAATTAATACGACAGAAGGTCGGCATGCCATTGAAGCTAGTTTTGCGATACGCCGTGCTTGTACAGATTATAGTATTCCATGTTTGACTGAAAGCGATGCCGCTGAAGCTTTTGTAACAGCTTTAGATCAAGCCAAATTAGGAGAATTTAATGTCAGTCATTTGTAAAGTCGATCAAATTACAAAATCTTTTCAAGAAGATTTTTATAAAAAACCTGTGCAAGTTTTAAAAAAAGTTAGTTTTGAAATAACTAAAGGTAAATTCGTAGGATTTATCGGGCCGAATGGTGCAGGCAAAACAACAACAATTAAATGTATGATGCAATTTATATTTAGTGATTCAGGAAACATTCAATTTTTTAATCAAGATGATTTTTTAGATTCAAAAAAGCGCATTGGTTTTTTACCAGAGCGCCCTTATTTTCAAGAATTTTTAACAGCTCTTGAGTTTTTGAATTTGCATTGGAAATTGTCGGATAAAAAAAAGCAGGATTTTTTACCACGTGCTTTAGAAGTTCTAGAATTAGTTAAACTATCTCATGCTAAAGAAAAAAAATTAAAAGAATTTTCTAAGGGAATGCTTCAACGAATAGGAATAGCTCAATCACTTTTAGCTTATCCAGAGTTTTTGATTTTAGATGAACCAATGTCTGGTTTAGATCCTGATGGCCGAATTTTAATTAAAGAGATCTTAAAAAATTTGAAAAACTCTGGAATGACTGTTTTAATGAGTAGTCATTTGTTAGAAGATGTTGAAGAGCTTTGTGAGGAAATTATTATACTTCATAAGGGTGAAACACTTTTTAACGGGACTACTGTTGGCTTTAAAGAAAATTTTGAATCACTTGAACAAGCCTACAAGGCTTTTAAGGGTCAATTGGAAGTGAATTATAACGTATGATAAACTTAATTAAAATTAACACTCAAGAGTGGATTCGACTTAAATTTTTACAAGTGGTTTTCTTTTTATCATTGGCCTATGTTTGTATAAGTTATTTATTGGGATCTTTAAGCTTTACTGAGCAGATGCGAATTAAATATGATCTTGGATTAGCCGGCATTGAATTAGCATCGCTTTTTGTATCAGCTTTTATGGGAACGCATGCTTTATACAGAGATATAGAAAGAAAAACATTTCAAGTTATTTTAGCCAGGCCTATATCAAGATGGCATTTACTTGTTGGATATTTAGGAAGTTTATTTACACTAAATATTATTTTAATTTTTGCCTTAGGTGTAACTATGGCCGCTTTTTTTGAATATGACCAAAGCATTTTTAATTTAGTCATCAGCCTTATGACCATAGCTTTTAAAGCTTTAGTCATCGGATCCGTGGGAATGATGCTAAGTGTGTTAGCGCGTCCTATGTTTAGTTTAGTGCTGACTTTAACCTTTTGGATTTTAGCTTATTCGGTTCCAGATATTTTGTATTTTATAGAAAAAATGAGTCATGAGAATAGCTATTTTTTTTCAGTTCTATTTGATTATACAGTGCCTCGTTTTTATTTGTTCAATTGGAAAAGCTTTTTATTTTTAAAATCTTCAGTTGAAACAAATGATATAATATGGGCTTGGTCGCATTGTTTAGGTTGGAGTTTCTTATTTTTTGCTGCAGCTTCATTTTTTATTCGAAGGAAAGACATTGTCTGATTTAGACGTTTATTATTTATTTATGTTTTTCTTATTTGGAGCTTGTTTTGGAAGTTTCTCCAATGTGCTTATTTATCGTTTACCTAGAAATTTATCGATTCTTGGACGAAGTCAGTGCACAAGTTGCCAAAAGCAAATATCAGCGTGGTCTAACATTCCATTATTATCTTATTTTATTTTAAAAGGAAGATGTGCGAATTGTAAGACTAACTATTCCAGCAGATATGTTATTGTTGAATTTATAACAGCTTTGTTATTTGCACTTGTTTATTATTTTTATGGTATAAGTTGGACAACTTTTGAATACGTTGTTTTAGTCTGGGCATTAGTCGTTTGCAGTTTTATTGATTGGGAACATATGATTTTGCCAGATATTTTTACTTTAAGTGGTATTGTGATTGGTTTTATCGGTGCTTTTTTAAATCCTGAACGAAATGTCATGGATGCTTTTTTAGGATTTTTATTTGGCGGTGGTATTTTGTGGTTAGTGGCCTATGTCTATTATTTACTGACTGGTCGGGACGGATTAGGCGGAGGTGATATAAAACTTTTAGCTTGGTTAGGCGCTTTACTGACTTGGAAGGCCATTCCATTTATTATTTTATCGTCTTCAGTTTTAGGATCTATAGTAGGAATTTATCTATCACGAAAAAGTCAAGATAAGTTGAAAGTGATGATTCCATTCGGGCCATTTATCGCAATAGGGGCGATCTTGTATATATTTGGACTAAAGTCAGCTGGCCTTTGGTATGTAGATCTTTTTTTTCCGACTATGCAGTAGTAAACTCTTTTGACAGGACTCGTCTAAAGAGCAGATAATTTAATTTGCATCTTAACAGATGGAGTTAGATTAACAGCATGTTGTTTTCATCAAAAAAAGTAGTTGGAATTGATCTTGGATCAAGTTCAATTAAATTAGCTCAAGTTTCTAAATCAAAAAGTGGAGCCACTTTAGATCACTTTGCTATTATCCAAACTCCAGCACAATCTATAAATAATGGAGATATTCTTGATCCCTTTCAAGTCGGCGAAGCTTTAAAAATTAATCATAAAAATTTAAAATTCACATCTAAAAATGCCTGTATTGGGATGTGGGGTGCGACCTCGATTGTTAAGAAAATTAAAATACCACGGGTTGAACCAAAAGCCTTAAAAGAGCAAATTAAATATGAAGCCCAGCAGTATTTGCCTTTTGATATTTCTCAAGTGGCCATTGATTATCATGTTTTACCATTCGCTTCAACAGCAGAGCAGTTAGATGTATTAATTGTTGCTGGTCAAATTGAGTTAATGACTAAGTATATTGAAGTTGTTTCCTACGGAAATTTAAAAATATCAATTATTGATGTGAATTCTTTAGCTTTAGCAAATTCATTTGAATTTAATTATGGAAAAATTAATGAGCCTATTGGATTGTTTAATTTTGGATCTACAACAACTCAATTTGTTGTTGTTTTTCAAGGAGAAGTTTTATTTGCTCGTGATATTCCAGTTGGAGGGACTCAACTAACCTACGAGATTTCAAACAGCTTGAGCATGACAATGGAAGAAGCCGAATCATTAAAGCTATCAAGTCTTAAAGGTGGAGCTGTTCCTGAAAATATGAAATCAGCAGTAACCACGGCTATAAGTCAAATTATTGATGAAATTAAAAATAGTTTAGATTTTTATTCAGCTTCTGGTGGTGATTTTCAATTATCGCGAGCTTTTTACACTGGTGGATCTAGTCAAACTGAAGGATTAATCGAAGCCTTATCACAAGAAATTAAAATGAATTTTGAGGCCATTAATCCTTTTTTAAAAGTTAAAGCTCATAAAAAATATACTCCTGAGTATTTGAATCAAATTGCACCGTTCATTAGTGTATCTTTAGGTTTAGGTTTACGTGAAGTTGGTGACTCGTGATTAAAATTAATTTATTCAAGTCCCTTGCGCAGATTGCGGGTGTTTCTGAATCTGGAAATTATTCAGAGGAGAGTGGTTCGAGTAAGCTTAATTTTTTTAAACATATAATTGTCATGTTTTTAGGTATTGGGGCCTTGTTTATTTATGAAAATTTTAATGTACCTGAGCTTAAGAATCAATTACAGGTTATTCAAGCTGAAATCACAGAATCCTCAACATTTAATAATAAAATGAGTTCGCTTAAAAAAGAAATAGAAAATTATGAAAAGGATTTAAAGCGATTAAATGTTCAAACTGAGTTTCTTCAAAGAACGCAAAAAGAGCGCAACTTACCAATTGAGCTCATGCAATATGTCAAAAAAATTATTGGCAATGATTCAAAGGTTTGGTTAACAAGTCTTCGTTTGACTGAAAGCAGTATTGAATTTGTCGGCGAAGCTGAATCCGAAGTTGAAATCAATCAATTTAATGGAAGACTTGAAGGGGCTCCTTTTCTAAAAGATGTTTTAACAACAGGTGTTCAACTTAAAACCCAATCTTTGGCTCAGTTTCAAATTTACAGTTTTACAATTAAGGCTGCTTTTGTTGATGGTCGTCAATTATTGGCTTCTGAGAAAGTTAGCCAAATGAGTTCAGAAAATAATCCACCTGTTATTCCTGAAGCTCCACAAAAAAGTGAATCACAGGATAAGAAAAATGAAATGACAAAGGATGAGCTTAAAAAATGAGAAACTCATCAATTATACTCAAATTTGTTGATCTTGTCGGTGGAATGTCTTTTTCTAAAGTAGCGCTTTTAAGTTTGATTTTGACCGTGGGGTATTTTTTTACTGTCTATGATTCCGGTTCAGAAATACAGCAAAGTATTGAAGCTGCTAAAACACAATCTGAAGAAGAAAATACTAAAAAAATACAAACAAATAAAATTTTAAAAAAAGAACAGCAGATGAAAGAGGATGTTCAACAATTTGCTAAGAAATTTGAAGTGATTAAATCAAGAATTCCAATCGAATTTACTGAGTCGGAACTTCGTGAAATTGTTGTGCAGCAAGCATCTAAAAACAGTCTGACAAATAAAGTCAGTTCACGAACACAATTAACATTCGGAAAATTAGAAAAAGACGAAGAAAATTTGATAGAACGTGTTGCTTTAAATTATACATTCGAAGGAACGTATGTTGATATCTCGCAGTTTATTGTAGATATATCAAATTTAGATAAGATTGTAAAAATCGGGGATTTTACTTTAACTGAAAATGCATCACAAACTAAAGACGCTAAAGAAAATAAAAAACTAAAGAAACTCAATTTTGTTGTCACAATTATTGGATTTAAGCAGCAAGTTGCAGTCGAAAAAAATGATTCAAAAAAGGCAACACCATGAAACGTTTGTTTTTTTTAGTTTTTTTTATGATAGAATTTGTTTTTGCTCAAGTTAATGCTCAACAAAGTTCTCAACAAGTTGCTGATAAAATCATAGACATGAAAGATGTAAAGCAAGGGTCAACGGAAATAATTCTTGGCGAACGTGATCCATTTCGCAAACCAAAGTATTTAGAAGAAGAAGAAGATTCTGAAGCAAAAAAAACTGCTCCACCACCAGTTTTAACTGAAGATGAAAAGCTTGAAGCTATACGCCGATGGCCAGTACGAGAATATAAAATTGTAGCTATTATGTGGAATATTGAAAATCCAAAAGTTATGGTTGTCGATAAAAACAAAGGTGTTCATATTTTAAAAAAGAATCAACGTATAGGAAATAAAAGTGGAATTATTTCAGCTATCAACGAAGGTGAAGTGATGGTTACTGAAGAAGGTGTGCCTTTAGTTTTAAATATTGAAAAAGCTGAAATAAAAGGTGCAGGAGGGATAAAAAAGTAAATTTTTTATCTTCAAAATAAATAGAGGGGTTTGTATGAAAAAAATGAAATGGTCTTTTTTATTATTATTTGTTTTATTAGTTTTTGTAAATAGCTGTACGACTAAGAAAAAAGTTATTGATGACGACTTTGCAGTTGACAGTGCTGAAGCCGGTTTAACAAGTGAAGATTTGACTTTTGATGATTCAACAGGGGCTGTTAATACTGACATCGTATTAGATGATTCGACTTCTGCGACAGCGGCTGATGCGGCCTTATCAACAGATGCTGCTACTGATGAATTTTCTGAATTCGATAAAGCAGAAAATATTGCAGATAACAATGCTCAAACTCCACCAGCAAATACTGCTGAAGCCACTGACGATTTAGATAAAGAATTAGATAATCTATCTGGTGAAGCACCAAAGTCTGATTCTGTTTCAATAGTTGACATGGCTCCTCCTGTTCCAGAAATAGTTGCGGAAACTCCACCGTCACCAGCGCCAGAAGTTGTTGCTGAAACTCCGCCTCCAGTCATTGAAGCTTCTGCGGACAGTTTCGCAGTTACAAATTCTACAAATACAAACAGCGTTGCTTCGATCACACAAATTACAAATGTTCAATATAAAGGAAATGCCAGTGGTGGAACTGTTGTGATAACAGCAGATCAACCAATTACATATACAACAAGAATGAATTCTTCAACAAATCAAATAATTGTTGAAGCTCAAAATGTGAAGGTGGCAGAAAAACTAAAACGTCCATTAAATACCAAAGATATGGCTTCTTCGATCGGAAACATAGATATTTATCAAAAAAAAGGATCAACCATAGCTCGTTTTGTTATTCAACTTCGAGATAATAGCCCAGAACCGTTAGTGCAACCTGAAGGAAATTCTTTATTAATAGTGGGAAGTCCTTCGACATCAGCACCTAGTGTTGCTTCTAATCAAGATGTAAATACACAAAGTGAATCAGCAACTTCAGCTGCAATAAGCACTGAGGATCATACAGAACTTAATGCTGAAATGAGTAAAAATGGAATCATGGGATCAGATGACTTAGAAGCTTTTTTAACAAATAACAGTAAATTTTATGGAAAAAAAATATCTATTGAAGCTCCAGATTTAGACATTCGTGAGATCTTAAAATTTATTTCTGAAGAAAGTGGAGTCAATATGATTTTTGACGACACTGTTAAAGGAACAGCTTCTTTAAAGCTACGAAAAGTTCCATGGGATCAGGCTTTAGTGACTTTGCTAAAATCAAAAAAATTGAGCTTTCGTCGACAAGGTAATATTTTAAGAATAGCCACATTGGATGATTTGATTAAAGAAGACGATGCCGCCATTAAATTAAAAGATTCAAAAACAACAACTGAAGCTTTGGTTGTGAAAAATTTTGCAATTAACTATGCCGACATCAAAGATTTAGAAGCAAAAGTAAAAGATTTCATTGAAGATAAAGGCAAAGATGCAAAAAATAATCGCGGTAAAGTAACGACTGATGCACGTACAAATGTGATGATTGTTACTGAAACAACAGAAAAATTACGTCAAGTTGGGCAGCTCATTAATTTATTAGATACTCAGCCACAACAAGTGATGATTGAAGCTCGTATTGTAGAAGCTTCTGAAAATTTTTCTAGATCTGTCGGTGTTAATTTATCAGGTAATAGATCTATTTTAAAAACTTCAACCGATGTTCCCCCTGTTCAAAGTATTACAGCTGGTTCAATGATAACTCAAACTCCATTAAATCCTAATATACAATACTTAGCTCCCACTATCGCTTCTACTGCTGGAGGTCTTGAAAGTGCAGCATTAAATGCAACTTTAACTTTAGGAACGCTAGGAGTTTTTGGAAATATTGATGCAAGTCTTGCTTTAAACGAAGCCAACGGAAATGTTAAAGTATTGTCTTCTCCGCGAATTTCTGTTTTGACTAATACTACTGCTACAATAAAACAAACTGCAATCGTACTTCAAACTACGGGTGGAACTTTACCAACCCCAACTACGGCTGGAACTGTAACAACTAAAGCTGTTGATGTGGGTGTAGAGTTAAATGTAACTCCGTTCGCATCTAATATTGGAACAGTTAGATTAAAGTTAGATATTAATCGAAGTGCTTTAGCTGCGGGTGCTAAAGGTGGTGAGACAACAAGTCGATCTGCAAAAACTGAAGTGATTGTGAAAAGTGGTCAAACTGCAGTTATTGGAGGAGTTTTTACAACAGACAATATCAGCAATTCTAGTGGTATTCCTGGTCTTAAAGATTTGCCAATTTTAGGTTCACTGTTTAGATCAGATGTTAAAAATACGCAGAAAGCCGAGCTGATGATTTTCGTAACGCCAAAAATTATTCCTGCATTGACTCAAGTATTCAAAGCAGACAGCAAGCCTGTTATCAATGAAGCAGGAGAGCTTGATTTAAAATGAAAAGTTATTTTACGAAATCAACTTTGGCTGAAGCTTTTGGGCCTGTCAGGGTAATGCTTTTAGGTGCATTAGCAATAGATACAAGGCTTATCGGAAACTCAATTTTGTAAGGCGTTGAAAATCTATTATGAGAAGGATAGACACTTTGAATATCTACCAGCTGTCCCTTTACTTTAGTGGCTTTTCCTTCGTAGCGCTGATTATTGACGTCTAAATAAATTTTCCAAATTGAAGTTGTTGAATTCAAATTATTATGGTTTCGTTCAGGTGTATAAACTGTTAAAAAAAACTCAGATTTTGAATCGATGTTTTGTTTCGATTTTGCTGTTTCCTCTTGAAGTTTAGAGCTATTCCATTCGTAAATTCGAGCTGACCTGGCAAGTGTTGCATGAATCATTTCTGAATCAATTTCTGTCGCAGAAAAAGTGAGTGCATTTGTTAATCCCGAGTAAGTTTCAATTTTATTTGTTTTTTTATTAAAAATTTCCTCATATTCACTTTCACTCATACTTGGTACATCTGAATTTTGAGGCCCCGTCGTTGAACAGGAAAAAGCAAAAAATAAGATTGGTAAAGTCATCAATAATTTCATATTTAGTCCTCTTTTGAAATTGTTAGTTATTTATTTTAAGAAAAGGTTGAATAAAGTCAGCGACTGCTTCGAATACTTGTTCGCGACAAGTGTCATTATAAAGTTCATGTTTACCTTCTTCAATAATTTTTAGCACTTTGTTTTTTGATTTAATTTCGTTAAAAAAATGAAGAGCTTCTTTCGTTGAAACAATGGGGTCATTATCTGAAATACTCATAAATGTGGGTAACTTTATTTTTTCATATCGTGTGGACATTTTTTCGAACTCACGTTTGACGCCATAAAATACACCAGCTGAAATTTTATCATGTCGATAAAGATCTTTTTCATATTCACTGATCACATTAAGATCGCGACTTAATGTGCTGAATTCGATTTCATTACTTAATGTCAGTTTTGGTAAAAATTGATTTAAAACTGTGGCAGCTAAATCTTTCCATGCTGGAACCTCAATAGTCAGGCCAAAAAATGGAGAACTTAAAACCTGTGCTTTAAATAAATGATCTTTTTTATCAGCTAGACTGCAAGTTTGAATAAGACCACCCATTGAGTGACCCAGTCCAAAACAAGGTTTTTTTTGAATAAAATCAAATTGCACAGCAGTTTCTAAAAAACAATGATAATCTAAAACGTAATGATCAAAATCCTTAGCATAACCCCGAAGTCCGTCTGATCTGCCATGACCACGTAAATCCCAAGCAATAAAATTCAATGGTAGATGATGATTTAATCCGTGAATAAGTCTTTGATAGCAGTCGGAATGCTCTGCTTGTCCATGGGTAATAAATACAGTTCCTAATGCTTTAGGATGTTGCCAAGTTTGGATAAATAATTTGCTTTGATCAAAGCCTTTAAAAAACGAATCAGAACGCAAATGTATCATTGAATAATGCCTTTAAGTAAAATAGTGTTTTTTTCAAACTCATTTATTTTTTCAGAAACTGGATAATCAAGTGAGTAATGAATTCCCACAGATTGTTTTCGTTTTAAGGCACATTGAACTGTGAGTTGTGCAACAATGGCAATATTTCTGAGTTCTAAAATATCAGAGTGAATTTTCATATTTGAATAGTATTCTTTAACTTCAATTAAAATATTTTGAAGTCGATGTTGAGCGCGTTCAAGTCGTTTGTTCGAGCGAACAATTCCGACATAGTTCCACATGAGTCTTCGAATTTCATCCCACATATGATGAATCACAATCATTTCATCTGAGTTGTTTTTTTCTTCAGGCTTTTTCCAAGGTCGTGGAGTTTTATTATTGGCAGTCTCGCTGAGTATAGAGGCCCATTTATTAAAAATATCATCAGCAGCGTTGTGTGCCATCGCTAAACATTCTAATAGTGAATTCGAGGCTAATCGATTAGCGCCGTGTAACCCGTTACACGAAACTTCACCAATAGCATAAAGGCCATTGATATCTGTAACCCCATTTATATCTGAGACAACTCCACCACAAAGATAATGAGCTGCTGGAACAACGGGTATTTTATCTTTCGTAATATCAATGCCAAGCTCTAAACATTTAGCATAAATACTTGGAAAGTGAGATTTAACAAATTCTGCGGGCTTATGTGTGATATCAAGATAAACACAATGAGCTCCAGTTTTTTTCATTTCAGCATCTATACCACGAGCCACAATATCACGAGGTGCAAGGGAACCTAGCGGACTATATTTTTTCATAAAAGCTTGATTATTGTGATCTACAAGCTCAGCGCCTTCACCACGCATAGCTTCAGTAATTAAAAAATTTCGTGAATTATTATGATAAAGGCAAGTGGGATGAAACTGCATAAACTCAAGGTTTGAAATACGAGCTCCAGCTCGATAAGCCATCGCTATTCCATCGCCTGTGGCTCCACTCCAGTTTGAGGTATACAGGTAAACTTTTCCGGCTCCTCCTGTGGCTAAAACTGTGGTTTTGGCATTAAAAATTTTGACTGTATTTTGAATTTTATCGAGAGCATAAACGCCATTGACTTGAGTGGCTCCAACATAATTTGGATCCGATTGTTTGTTGACAATCAAATCAATAGCAAATGTTTGTTCAAAAATTTGAATAGACGGGTTTTCTAAAACTCGTTGTATGAGTTTTTTTTGAATTTCTGCTCCTGTTTGATCTTCGAAGTGTAAAATTCTTCGAGCAGAATGTCCGCCTTCTCGTGTGACTTCGGGATCAAACTCAACACCCCAACGTACTAAGTCTTGAATTCGATCTGGAGCTTGGCAGACTACATTTCGCACCGCTTCAATATTATTGATTCCAGCTCCTGCGGTCATTGTGTCTTGAATGTGAGACTCAAAACTGTCTGATTCAGTCGTTACTGCTGCGACTCCGCCTTGGGCCATAGAACTATTTGTGGAATTCAAACTTTCTTTTGTCAGTAAGGCTATGCGGAGATTTTGATGGGGATTTTGATCTTTAAAAATATCAGCAGTTTTGAGTGCCATGCTCAAAGCAGCAAGACCAGATCCAATAATTAATATGTCACTGTCAATAGTTTGATTGTCGGCTTGTTGATCCATTCAACTAAAATAGGCAATTACTTCATAAAAATCAAACTGATAAGTTGATTCTCAGCTAAAAACAAAACTAAAATATACTTGTGCAAGGATGCAAACCTAAATGAAACTCAAATCTGTATATACTTACTGCGGACTTATTATATTAGGTCTAGTTTTACTTATTTGGAAATTGAATGATTATTATAAATCTGAAAAATCTGCTTATTTGCAAAATCAAATTCAACAGCAAAATATTAATATTAAAACATCAATTGCAGGACAGCTGACACAACTTAAAAATAACATTTCAAGTTATCAAGGCTTAATATCAGAAACGCAAATTAATTGGATTCAGTTGAATCCATTTTTTACCCTGTCACAAGTTGAAATTAATTCTCAAGGACAATATAAATTTAAAAACCTTTTTGTAAAGTCAGGAACTGCTGCAGATAATTGGTCAATTGAATATCTTCAGAAAGCTTTAAGCTATACAAAGCATTCTGGTTTAAATGTTCATGCTCAGCTTTTTCAAAATCAGAACGCAGATAAATTTTTAGCTCTGGTTTTTACGGATGTTCCCGGGCAAAAAAATCGCCAAGGTGTCGTTCTTGTGAGTGAAGCATTTTACTTTCAAAAATATTTTGATATTCAAAAGCAAGGTAAATCAATTAATGTGTTGATGACCAAGGATCAGATAGTGGCAGGGCATACGCAATCTGACTATGTCGCAACAAGAAGTAAAGAACTGCAATTAAATTCAAAGCAGTATTATTATGAAAAGGATGAAATCAATGCATCTAATTTAATCATTGCGTCCTACTCGTTAAAAAAATCTAAAGGTCAATTTTTATTTATTCCACCTTTCTTAAGTAGTTTTATCTTTGGATTGAGTTGCATTATTATTGGTTTATTTTTATATTTATATAAGCCAGAAGAGCAGTTAAAAAGAAAAGCAGCCCAAATAACTAAGGCCTTTGATGAAGTTCAAAACAATAAAAAATCAAATTCTGAATTTATTAAGCCTGAGACTGCAGCTTTAGCTGAGAAAATTGAACCGTTCAGCGAACAAAGTATAAATTGGTTATCCGCTAAAAATAATGAAAGTCATGGAATGACAAAATCTCAGACATCCTTTTCTGAGCCAACTCAATCTATTGAAGTAGTTGCACCAACTAAGTCTCAGTATGTGCAAGTTCAAAAAATTGCAATAGATGCACAGAAAATTTTTAGCTCATTGGTGTCTATTGAAGTTGAATGCACTTCTTTAAAGAAATACGAATTAGATTCAAATCGATTCAGAAAAGCGTTTGAAAATATTTTTCATAATTCTATTGAAGCTGGCGCAACTGAAATTTTGGTTAAAATTTTTGATATAGAAAACGATAGTTGCATTGAGATTACTGACAATGGAACAGGTCTTCCAGATCTATCTTCTGATAAAATTTGGCAGCCCTATTTTACAACTAAAGATAAATTGAAACACAAAGGATTAGGTCTTCCTGAGGCGTTAAGTATCGTTCGTCGTTACAGTGGGGACATTAAGATTGAATCTAACAGCCATGAATTTGGTCGTGGAACGCGAGTCAAAATATTTATGAATGCCGAGCAAGCTGATGAAAAATTGATTGATCAAAATCATGTAATTCATACAACGGACAGCTCAACCGGTTTAATGACTTTAGATATCGATATTGATACAATACTTAATTTAGATGATTTGTCGGATACTGATGCTTTTTTGAAAAACGAACTGACTCCTAAAAATGTACGAGTTGAAGAAAAATTATCAACACAATCAGTACCCATTGAAAATCCAGAAATAACAATAAATATTAAAAGTCGACCTGTTGATGATTTGTCATTCAAAATTAGAAAGCCAGGAAAAGGCTGATGGATGATCAAATTTTAGAAAATTTTTCAATAGCATTTTTATCACAAAATATTGATTTAAGTGTTCGTATAAAATTAAAGTTAAATCAATTTCAATATGAATATTTGTCAGATGCCGAAAGTTTAATTAAAAAACTAAATCAAGCGCCGTCTCATATTGTTATCTTAGATATGGATGCGATCGTTATGCCTTTACAGCAGTTTATAGAAACGGCACTTAATATCTCAAGCGAAATTAAGTTTATTTTTTTAGTTAATGTCAATCAATTTTTGAACTTTGAAAATTACAGAAAATACAACCTTGTGGCAGTCTTAGATAAAAAGGATCCTTTTGTTGAGATTCAATTATCACAAATTTGTTTATTACAGACGGAAGCCCTTTATCGCTTTTTTCAAAATGAGCACCTTTATGAATTATTAGAAAACGAAAAAAAACTCAAAGCTGATTTGCAGCAAATTCTTGATTCTGAACGAGCTAGTCCATCAGTGAGGCCCTATCAAATTAGAATTGCGCAGTATAAAAGTTGTCAGTCAAAAGAAGAGCTATTAGATATTTTTTATCAGCAAGCTGGCTTGCAAAGCTGGATCTATTTAAAATATATTCCTAGCATAGAAACTTTTATCGGAGTTTCACATCATGAGATGCCTGAAAATTGGGTAGAAGGATTATCTTATAAAATAGATTCTCCTAGTCAAAATATTTTGTCTGAAATCATCGAAGGTCAGTTGTCAGTTGATTTTCAAAATTATTTATTAAGTAAATTGAAAATTAATCAAATTAAATTCTTGCCTTTAATTATTAAAGGCCAAATAGAGGGTTTGATGATTTCTTCTCAAGATATTACAGCTGAATCTGCTGAAGATTTTTCTTTAATGACTTTAGTTTATACTCAGTTAACGTATGAATCCCAACCCAAATATTTAGATGTCGAAGATTCGCTGACTGGATTTTACAATCATCTTTTTTATAAACGTGTCTTAGAAAAAGAATATCAACGGGCAAAACGATCTGCAATGCCATTGTCAGTCATTAAAATAGCAATCGATAAATTTAGTGAAATGGAATCTTTGCAAGGACAAGTTGTTGTCGATGACATCATTAAAAAAACTGCTTATTGTATCGAGCAATCTAGTCGAGTGACAGATTATGTCTGTCGAACTGATGCTAATGAATTTTCTGTAATACTCGTTAATTGTTCTCGCAAAGGGGCAGCTATTAGAGCTGATCGATTAAAAGAAGTTCTTTATAAGGAAAATTATTCGAAATTTAATTTTAGATTAACCATTAGCCAAGGAATTTCAGAATATCCGACCACAGCCGAAAACGATCTCAGTCTTAATGAAACAGCATTGCAAGCATTACAGTTTATCGCTGACAAAGGCGGTGATCGATTATGTTTAGCTAAAGCAAAACAACAACATGTTCCTGATTTTATAGTTCATGAAAACGAATCTTAGGTGATTTATGCATTTTCGTAAAACTCAAGCAGAGATCAGTCTAAAAGTTTTAAAAAATAATTTTGAGCAAATAATTAATGTTGCTGGACGGTCTCGATTTATCTGTCCGATGATCAAAGCAAATGCATACGGTCACGGAGCAGTTCAGACAGCAATGGTTTTGCAGGAAGTTTGTAAAACTCCTTTAGGAGTTTCTTTAATTGAAGAAGGGATCGAACTTCGATTAGGTGGAATAAATTCTGATATTATTGTTTACGGTATCGGTGAATTTAATCTGAATAGTTTTCAGACGCTGACGAAATACAATTTAACGGCTGTGATCAATAATAAATTTCAAATAGATCAAATATTGAAACATAATTTTTCAAGTTTAAATGTGCATATTGAATTTAACACAGGAATGAATCGATTAGGTTTTGTATTGGATGATATTGAATACCTTATTGATTTTTTTAAAAAAAATAAATTGATTCACTTAAAAGGTGTATTTACCCATATGCACTCATCATTTTTATTGGATGTAGAGGGATCTTCGGCTCAACAACAAGTTCATGATTTCGAGTCTATAGAAGCTGCTTTTTCTCAGTTAAATTGTATTTTTCATTTTTTCAATTCAGATGGAATTATTTTATTTTCTCAAAAAAATAAGAAAACAATTTATCAACAAAAAACATGGGGGTTCAGGCCTGGAATATTGCTTTATGGTTATCATGAAGAATCTTTAACGCATCACTTAAATATTCAACCAGTTATGAAGCTAAGATCAACATTGCAATCCTTACAGTTGGTTAAAAAAGGGGATAGCGTTTCCTATGGGGCAACTTGGATAGCTCAACGAAATTCTATCATTGGTGTTGTGCCGATAGGATATGCTGATGGGATTCATCGAATTTTGTCAAATCATGGATTTGTGTCTATTGCATCACAAACAGTGCCAATAGTCGGTCGAATTTGTATGGATTTTTTAATGGTTGATTTGACTGATTTCGTAGGTGACCATTTAGTAGATCAAGAAGTCCTATTTTTTGGAGATAGATCCATTGATCAAAGATGCAGTGTGCAGTTTATAGCTAAACTGTCAGACACAATTTCTTATGAAGTTCTGACTTCGGTGAGTTCTCGAGTTCACCGGGTTTATAAAAATGATTGAGGTTTTTTTGAATTTATTTAAATCCATGAAATTAAAATTACAAAACATGGTTTTAAAAACTGGAGAAATCACTTATTTTGCTTACCAAAGTTTATCCTTGGTTTTTACTCAGCCCTATAGATACAGCGAAATAATTAAACATATGGAATTTGTGGGCAATCAGTCTGTTGGAATTATTACTTTAACAAGTATATTTACAGGATTAGCATTATCTTTTCAGGTTTATTTAGGATTCAAATTAGTGAACGCTGTTAATTTAGTAGGGCCTACTGTAGCCCTTGGTATAACTCGTGAATTAGGTCCTGTATTGACTGGGTTAATAGTTTCGGCAAGAGCAGGCGGGGCAATGGCCGCTCGTCTGGGAACAATGCGAGTCAATGAACAAATGGATGCATTAGATGTGATGGGTGTGAATACTAAACAGTATTTAATTGCTCCAAGAATAGTAGCTGCAGCACTTTGTATGCCTTTACTCACTGCGCTTTTTGATTTTATGGCCATGTTTGGGTCATGGATACTATGTACAAAAATTGTCGGATTAGATCAGGCTGTTTTTTTTGAAAAGATCAGTCAAACTTTAGAAGTTCATCATATTAACGAAGGACTTTTTAAATCTTTTATTTTTGGAATTTTATTTTCTATTATTTGTACATACCAAGGATTTTCAACTACTGGTGGCGCTAAAGGTGTAGGGGAAGCTACAAATAAAGGTGTTGTTGTCAGTATGGTAGGAATTATTATTTTGGATTATTTTTTAATGAATCTGATTCGTATACTTTACCTTTTTATGGGAATTGCAAAATAATGAAAACTAATGAGTATGCTGTAAAATTAATTGATGTTAAAAAAAGTTTTGATGGCGGTAAAGATTTTGTTTTAAAAGGTATTGATTTACAAATTCCTAAAGGCAGCATCACTGCAATTATCGGATTTTCAGGCACAGGAAAAAGTGTTTTGCTTAAGCACATTTTAGGACTGTATCAACCGACTGCGGGCAAAGTTGAAATTCTTGGAACTGATTTATCAACTTTAAATAATAATCAATTAACACAATTTAGATGTCGTTACGGAGTTTTATTCCAAAGTGCAGCTCTTTTTGATGATATGTCAGTTTTAGAAAATGTGTTGTTTCCATTACAAGAACATCGACGGCAGCTTTCGCCAGATAAAATGAAGCAAATAGCTTTTGATAAACTTAAAATGGTAGGACTAGATCCTAAACACTTTGAAAAATTGCCTAGTCAAATTTCAGGTGGTATGCAAAAAAGAACAGGGTTAGCAAGAGCCCTCGCCCTTGATCCAGAAATTTTAATTTATGATGAACCAACAACAGGATTAGATCCCATTCTGACTGAAATGGTAGATAATTTAATCTTAGAGACTCATCGTCAATTGGTCGGAGCAACTTCTGTGATGGTTTCTCATGATTTAGCTGCAGCATTTCGTATAGCTGATTTTGTAGTCATGCTTGATGCGGGTCGGGTTTTATTATCAGGTACAGCAGAAGAATTTTTTAAGTCAGATATTGAGTTAGTAAAAAGATTTGTAGATAAAGGAATGAAACACTCATGAACTTTTTAAGTACAACTGAATTTAAAGTTGGTAGCTTCGTTGTCATCATCGCTGGTTTAATTGCATTTATGTCATTAAAAATTAGTGATGATCCCAGCTATTTAGGTCGATCTAAAAAAGCTTGGTTTTTATTGCCTTCGGCAAGTGGTCTTATTAAAGGTTCAGCCATTCGATCTGCGGGTATTCCCATTGGTATTATTAAAGATATTCAATTACAAGATGGTCAAGCTCGAGTGGATATTACATTAAAATCAGAACTTAATTTAACTCGCTCTGGATCCGTCGAAGTTAAAGCCAACGGAATCTTAGGAGATAAATTTGTTGATGTTCGTTTAGGAGAATCTACAGATCCTGAGCTTGAAGACGGTGGTCAAATTCTAAATGTGAAAAAAGGCGGAGGACTTGATGATGTCATGTCACAGGTTTCGGAGATTGCAGTTTCTTTAAAAGAAGTAGCAAGAAATTTAAATGAAGCCACTTCACAAAATGGAACTGAAGCGCACATACTTGGGCGTATTGTAAAGCATGTTGAAAAATTAACGGGAAATTTAGCAGAAATGACTGAAGACAACAAAGAGCAAATCCGTGAAATTATTGGCGAAGTAAAAGGTATTACTGGAACTTTAAATGGATTACTCAACGATGAATCAGAGCATGGTTTTAAGTCGACATGGAAAAATGCAATGGTACGTATCGATAGTTCACTTAAAAACATTGATGAAATCACAGGTAAAATCAATCGTGGTGAAGGAACAATCGGTAAACTTGTGTCAGATGAAAAAACAGCTGAAGAAGTAACAACAGCAATTGAAGGTATTGGTGGAATGCTTGATTCTGCAAATAGAATTACAACTGCTTTTGATTTTAACGGATATTATCTTGATCAAATTAAACAGACAAAATCAAGTATAGGAATTCAAATTCAACCAGGTTTAGATCGATATTATTATTTGGGTATAGTCAGTGATCCTGCAGGAGTAGTCGATAGAACTAATTATAAGCAAACAGGATCAAGTAATATTGAGTATGATGAAATTAAGACTTATAAAAATAAGTCAAAATTTACGGCTATGTTTGCAAAAAATTTCTATGATCTTACTCTTCGAGGCGGTGTTATCGAAGATACGGGTGGAGTTGGTATTGATTATCGACCTGGTCAAACAGGATTTTCAGCTTCGATGGAGGCCTATGAATTTTCTAATGCACAAATCAGAGCTAATGTCAGTTATAAATTTAAATATGGATTATACGTTTTGGCAGGGTATAACGATTTCTTAAATAAAAAAGAAGCTCGTTCGGCTTTTGCTGGAGCAGGACTTTTCTTAACAAACGATGATTTAAAATTACTTCTGAGTAAATCGCCTTTTTAATTTATGAGTATTAAAAATAAGTGGCTTATCAAAACCAATTCTAAAATATTAGGCCCTTATTCTTTCGAGCAAGTTGAAGATTTATTACTTAAAAAACAAATTTCAATCATTGATGAAATTAAAGATATGTCGACTAGATGGCTACATATACGTGAAAAAAATGATTTTAAGAGTACAGTAGAACGTATTCGTCAACAACAGGATGACAAGCAGGAATTGACCCAGACAACTCAGACGCAGTCTCAGCTAACGCAAACTTTTCTTCAAGATACGTTAGCTGATATTCAAATAAAGCAAGAATCTGAAGCTCTCAACTTGCAAGACATCATCGAAGTTCCGCAAATATTAAAATCAACTCAAAAGACAATACCGAAAGTTGTAAAGGTAAAAACTGAAATTCCAAAAAATAATAGTATTAAAATATTGTTGTCAGTAGCGGTTTTTATTCTGATTTCATTTGGTGGATATTTTATCTATAATTATACGGTTAATTCATCTCGAATAGAAAAATCATTTTTACAAAAAATAAGAAAAAATCAACTTTATTTTCAAACAGATCATATTACTGACGTATTTAAAAAAATGTCATCTGAACAGCAAGATAAAATTTTACCTGAAGTGATACCCCTGTGGCTCATTTTAGAAAAATCTGGAGCATTTAATTATCAGCGGGCTATGTCTATATTAAGTTCAGGAAAAATCACGAGCAATGAAAAAAAAGCTCAGTATCAACTTGTTAAGTTCAATAAAGCTTTTAATTTAAGTGATGTTCAAAACGCACAGGACGCTTTAGTTAAAGCTTATGATTTTGATTCAACATCTTTGGAAACAAAAGAAAATGATGGGATTTTAAAATTTTTTGAAAAAAAATATGCAGACAGCTCTAAACTATTTAAACAAGTATATGATCAATCACAAAATGGACGTTCACTTTATTTGTACACTCTTTCAGAGCTCAATAATCCTCAAATTAAAATAATAGAAATTTTAGAAACTATAGACAAGCACATTCAACAAAGATGGGATTTTAAAAAAGAATTAGCTTTAATAAGTCTATTTTTAATTAGAAAAAATAAAATTGAATACGATCAAGACAAGCAAGATAAACTATATGCTGATTTTTTTAATACCCCGATACGATTTCAGTCATTCTTTAAGTTACCGTATTTAGTCAATGGATCTTTAATTGACTGGACTCAGTTAAGCGGAATAATTGATGATTTATCAAAATTGGATCCTGTCAATGCAGATTTATTTAAAATGCATCTTTTAGCTGAAACCAATCAAATTGGTGAACTAAAAAAAGAACTAGTTGAAAAAAAAATTCCTGATGAGCATTTTAAAAATTTTCAGTCTTATATTAATTTTACTGACAAGGACAAGTCTAATTTAATTGAAGTTGTTGAATCTGATTTTATATCGACTCGATTTTACTACGTTTTGTTTAATAATTTTTTTAAAAATAATTACCCAAAAGAAGAGATTTTAGAATCGATGATTAACGACAAAGGTTTGTTTTCCATTTGGAGTCGAATTCAAATGATATCAAATCCTCAAGAGGAACTGACAGTTTTGAATTTAATCAAATCAGAGCCTTTATATGCTAACGATTTTATTCCTTATCTTGATCTTAAGTTTCAGTTCAGCGAGAAATCTAATGATTAAGTATTTTTTTGCAATTCTATTTTTATCAAGTTGCCATTTTTTTGCAAAAAAAGAAATTCAGTTCACTGAGTATAAAATTGAAATTGTTCCACGTGATTTTAAAATTCCTAAAAAAATATTTTCTATCATAGAAGATCAGATTTATGAAGAATCTAAAAATTTAACACCGGTTTATATTTATACTCCACTTGAAGCGATTTTGTTTTCAGAAGCAGATGATGTTTTAAGTCAGAAAGCCATTAAAATCAAATTGCCAAATGGTGGCGGATCGATAGATTTGAAAGAATTGGTTATAGGTGAAGGTTCTTTTTTTCTGAGCTTTCCCCAAGGCCAGTTTTTAAGCCTACCGCCATTAGTTAATTTATTTTATATTAGCAATATTTCTAAAAAAGAAATCGATCAAGAGGTTTTTGGTTTAGGGTGTGGAGCGTTTGTTGATTTAAGTCCTCAATTTGAAAAGCTTCAAAAAATTGATTATTTAAAATTAAATACAAATCAAAAAAGATATGTTTATTCAACTGCAGGATATTATATTTTTGTATTTCGTGAAAAAAATAAAGTATATTTATCCCATTTGCAAATAACAGATTCTAGATATGAAGATATTATGTGCTCGTCACTTTATACAAAGTAGGATTAATGACTGAATTAAGTATAAAACATAAAGATATTCGAACACTAGTTGAAAAAGATCAAGTTCAAGATTTTATTTGTTTAGTCAAAGATAAAACTTTCGGTTCAGGAAAAAACGGAAAAAATTTTTTAACTGTCTTGTTGTCAGATAAAACAGGTCAAATTGATTCAAAAATTTGGGACAACGTAGACATTTTATCCAGCATTTTTGCAGTTGGTGATTTGGTCAAAGTTAAAGGTGTAGTTCAAGTATATAATCAGCGTAAACAGTTAGTCATTCACCGCTTAGAAAATGTAACCGGGCAAGAGAATTTAAAAACTGAAGATTATATAATTAGTCATACTTTGCCTGACTCTAAAGATTTGTTTATTCAATTGTTAAGTTATATTGAAAAAATCGAAAATCAGCATATTCGTCAATTATGTTTAGATTGTGTAAAAGATGAAACTATAACACAAAAAATTTTAAAAGCTCCTGCTGCAAAAAGTATTCACCATGCCTTTCAAGGTGGTTTATTAACACATGTTTTGTCTATTTTTAGAATGATGGAAAGTGTAGCGCAACAATATACTTTTTTAAATAAAGATTTTTTATTTTTCGGAGCTTTATTTCATGATTTAGGAAAAATTGAAGAGCTTGATTTTGATTCAAATGGACGAATTTATTATACAGAAAGTGGTCAGTTATTAGGCCATATGCTTTTATCCTGTGAACTCATAGAGAAGAAAGCACAAAAAATTTTAGGCTTTCCTGATGAATTAAAAATTTTATTAAAACATATTGTATTATCACATCACGGAAAATTAGAGTACGGTTCGCCAAAGCTTCCGATGTTTCCTGAAGCCATAGTGGTGGCAATGATTGATGATTTTGATTCTAAGATGGATCAAGTTTTTCAATTTGTTCAGCAAGAGCGTCAAACTGGCGAAAGATGGTCTCGATTTAATGAACATTTTGAAAGATATTTTTACTTAGATAATTTAAAAGAAAAGTGGCAAAAATGATTGATTTTTTAATGGCCTATAAAAAGTATGATCCAGCGGCCAAATCAGTACTTGAGATTTTTTTTCTTTACCCAGGCCCTCGTGCAGTTTTTTTTCATCGAATAGCTCACTTTTTATATTTAAATAAATTATTTTTTATCGCAAGATTTGTGGCTGATGTTTCAAGAAGTACTACTGGAATTGAAATACATCCCGGGGCTCAAATTGGAAAAAGATTAGTGATTGATCACGGAGTAGGTTGCGTTATTGGTGAAACTGCAGTTGTCGGTGACGATTGTATTATTTTTCATGGAGTAACACTTGGTGGAGTAAAATTTGACAAAATAAAACGTCATCCTACAATTGGTGATCGTGTGCTTATCGGAACAGGTGCTAAAGTACTGGGACCCATATTTATTGGTAATGATACTAAAATTGGAGCCAATGCTGTTGTGATGAAAGAAGCTCCAGCAGGATCAATTATTGTAGCTCCACAATCAATATCACTTACAAAAAGTGAGTGATTTAGTAATAGCAGAAATTTCATTTATTTTAGTATATCGGCCACTTATTTTAAGAACAGACCAATAAACCCCAATAGATAAAGTTAAAGACCCTTTTCTTTCTAATTGGCGCGCCATGATTCTAATTCCGCATCTTAAATTCAGGTAAGGGTCAAAAATAGTTTTTTTGGGATCTGTATCACTTAAAAATTGATCTTTACTCCAATTAAATTCACAAAGATTTCTATAGCTGACATCATCTTGGTAAGACAACTGAAGTAAGCCTTCGCTGGCCACTTGTCGCCCGGTGACAGGATCTGTTCCCATAGTCGTTTCAACCATTCTTGAAGCTGGATTCCATCCACTTTCAAATTTAGAAACAGCTGCAAAAAATTGACCCCAAAAATTAAGTCGTTGTGAATCATTCAAAGATTTGTACTTAGGACAAAATAGTTCCACATCACTTGCAGAATTAGAAGAAAGCATTTGAGATTGTTCTTTTTGAATGTAATTAAAAATGTAATTTGACCAAAGTGTATTTATAGGTGATTTTTTTTCCCAAGCAAGTGGTTCAAACTTAAAATTAAATGGCGGCGGCTCTAAGTCGATAGGGTTAACTGGTGATGGCGTAGGGACCCCAGTAGATTGATTCATTTTTTCAGCACTACTTTTTAACTCAGATTGAAATTTCTTAATGTTACAAGATGTGGTTATTAAAATAGTTAAAATTAATAAAATATAATTCATAGTTACTTATCGGCACAAAGGTCTAGGACTTTATTGTATAACTTATTGTCTATGGTTTTGACAAAAAAAGCAGAATTGAAAGCTAAACTAGACTACGAAATAATAGGAATTTTTTTTGAATCTTCGAGATAAGCTGCTAAAAAAGCGCTGACTAAAATTATAAGTGCTCCGATAGTTTGAAACATATTTATTGTTTCATTAAGCAGAAAATAAGCAAATATAAATGCAAACGGGGCCTCTAGTAAGCAAAGCATGCTCGAGGTTGAAGTGGACAATTTTTTTTGTGCGGTAATTTGTAGTAAAAAGGCGATCATTGTAACAAATACAACTAAAAGGCTTAACCCTAAAATTGATTTAATCGACGGTGAAGTTGGATAAAAATTTAAATTCAATTTTGACATTTCAAAAAGTAAAAACGGCAATAAAACTAAAGCACTCCAAAAATTTTGATACGTATTAAATCGAAATGCGCTTTTACAGTTGCTCGCAAAGCGACTGACAAAAATAATATGTAAAGCTCCAAAGAACGCACTAAATAAAGTTAAAAAATCACCTTTGTTTAAAGTGTTCAAAAATTGTGATCCAGTTTCTTGCAGATTGAGGAGCAAACTCATTCCAGACATGGCTAATAAGGCAAGGCTTACATCGCGAAATTTAATTTTGTTTCTGAAGATAATAAAAGAAATAAAAGGAATCATAACTACATAAGTGGTTGTTATAAAACTTGAGTTTGTAGCCGTCGTAAAATTAAGTCCATGAATTTGGGACAATAGTGTTAGTGCTAAAAATAAACCAGTGTATTTTGCTAATTTTATATCAGTGTGTGAATTTTTATATTCTTGGGTTTTAAATATAAAAAGACATATTTCCCCTAATAAAAAACCTAAAACAAATCTCCAAAATAAAAGCTGAGTTGTGGAAAATCCCTCAAGCGCCCATTTAACCCAAGTGAACGATCCCCCCCATAAAATAGCGGCTATAAGTAATTGAGCAATGGCTATTGATTTTTCGGATTTGAATAACGGCACTAATCAAAAGCCTCAGACCAAACTTGATTTTTTTCGAGCTTATCAATCTCTAAAAGCTGATGTTTAACGTCTTTAATCATACCGCCATTTCCGCACAAATAAAAAGTAGTTGGAATGCTTTTGTAGTCTATTAAATTTAAAAAATTCTGAACATAGCCTTTTTTTCCAGACCACTGATCAGATGGGCGACTTAAAACGTAATCATACTCAAAATGTGGAATTAAAGATTTTAATTGATCGAGTTCATTTTGATAATAAATATCTTTTTCAGATCTGACTCCAAAAAATAATTTATACTTAAGCTGTTGGTATTGATTCATTTTTGAATAAAGAAAACAAAGGTGCTGCGATAAGCCACTGCCAGTATTTAAAAATACGATTTGTTCAGTTGGCGGTTCTTGAAAAAAAACTTTTCCAAAAGGGCCTGTAAATTTAACGGTTTCAGATCCCTTCAAAGCCCAAACATAGTTTGTAGCAACTCCGTTTTCAACGGATTTAAAAATCAAAGACATTCTTTTTTTATCATGTTCTGTTGAAGCGATGGAATAAGCTCTTAGTGCTGGCTTGGCTTCGGTAGTGGGTACATTCAACATCACAAATTGGCCTGCTTTAAAGTTAAATTCAGCAGGGTTAATCAGTTCTAACTCAAGCTCTCGGATTGTATGCGTGTGATCCTGAATTGAAATTATCTTATACTCGTAAATGGCTTTAGACATATGAAATCCTTATCTCGTGTATATTGATTTTTAGAAGTGGATTTGTCAATTAACCTTACAGTTTTTTAGAAGTTTTTCAAAAGTGAATATGTCTGTTTTAAAGTGGATTAATTCAGGGCATAATTGCAAAATGTTTAAGTTGAAGGATCTATTATTTGGAATATGTACTTTAATTTTAACGTCTTCTTGTCAACGTCAACAAAGTGATTCTGTAGTGCTTTCACCTCAAGTGGCCGTCGAAACTACGCCGCCATTAAAAAGATACGATCAGTCTGTCGTAGCTTATATAGACACGAATATTAAAACTCAAGCGTCTAATAATAGATCACTACCGATGGCTTATGCTGGACAAGCTAATTATTGCGAATCAGTGAATGGGGATCAAAACCAGTTTAACTCAACAGATGTTATTCTTAGTACGCAACAAAAATATCCTTTAGCATCAGTTTCAAAACTTTTTTTAACTGCGTGGGCCTTAAATGTGTTGGGGCCAGAATTTAAATTTACTTCTGAATGGTATTTTAAAAAATTAAATGATGGTCGTTATGATGTGTACTTTCATGCGAATTATGACCCTGTTTTGAATATTGAAAAAATGCTTTATATGATTTCTGTGCTGCAATCTAAAGGTATTACACAGATTCGACAGTTAGTCATTGATGAATCAACTCGTGTATTTTTATCTGTGCTTAATAACCCCCATTATGAATCAACAGAAACGCCTGTGGGAATGACTCAATCGGTTCAAAATTTAAAAACAATTTTGAATTCAAGTAATTGGGGGCAACAAACGGCACAAGCTCGTCAGAATTTACAAAGTTATTTTTTTCAAAAAAAACAGTCTATTCAAGTGGCTCAGAAGTTTCAGCTTGAGAATGCTATTTATATCGAAAAATCTAAAATTAATTTAAGTGAATATTCAGATAAAATAATTTTTCCTTCAGTGTCATTGAAAAAATATCTCAAAGAAATCAATGTCGAATCAAATAACTATATTTCTGATTCTCTTTTTAGTGTTTTAGGTGGATCGCAGAAATTTAAAAAATTTCAAACCGAAGTTTTAAAAATAAGCGAATCTGAATTATCAATTTTAACAGGTTCAGGTTTACCAATAGATCAATTTGGAATTGCAGCTAATAATTATGGAACATGCCTTTCAGTCTTAAAAGTCTTAAAATTCAATCATCTTTTGGCAGAACAATTGAATGTTAATTTAGGTTCAATATTACTGAATGCAGGATTGGACAAAGGAACTTTTGAGTCCAACCAGCCCCTTAATTTTCAGTCAAATGTTGTTTTAAAAACCGGTCGATTAATGAATGTGCCAGCTTTAAATGTTGCTGGCATTGTGTCATTAAAAAACAAAAATTCTTTGTACTTTGCATTTTTAGGTCATGACTTTGATTTTTCAGATGAAGAAAAAATAAAAAATCACCGGGACTCATATATTCAAAGTCTATTAAAATTTTATCCAACAACGCCAGATTATAAGTCAACCACGTTAGATCAAATATTTTTCTAAAACTTCTCGTGTATTGTTTGAAAGTTTATTCTGCGATAGAATAAGTTGAATTGATTTAAGGGATTCAATTTTTAAAGGGCTTGCTAATTTTGGAGTTAAGCTAAATGAGTTTGCTAAACGAGCCGCTACTTGTGGATTTATTTTATCAATTTTTATGATTTCTTTTGCCATCCATTCATAATTTGCACTATTTTTATGAAACTGAGATAAGTTATCCCCAAAAGCACGGTGAAGTGAGTACAAATTATTAGGAGTCCCATAATCAAATTCAGGTTTTGTTAAAGCATCAAGTAAATCTGAAAAAGTATGACTGTGATTACTTGTTGAAATCATTTGAAGCCATTTATTAAATACTACAGAATCTTTTGACCATAAGGTGTAAAAATCATTAAGGGCTAATTGTTTTAAATCAGTATGTTCGTAATTTAAACTGGCTAATGCTGCAAGCTTATCTGTCATATTTTTTGATTGTGTATATTGTTCGTAAGCTGTTGCATTATATTTTTTAGAATCAAATATATTTAAATAAATAAGCAACAAATTTTTAAGCGATCGATCACCAATGGTGTTTTTATTTCTTAAATCGTTATAAAGATCAAAAATAAATATTTCATTTTTTTGAGTAAATATATGAATAAGTTGTTTT
>JAYUJM010000025.1:0-9717 GCA_043765175.1 Pseudobdellovibrionaceae bacterium
TATTGGTTTTTTCTCTAGCTCACAAGTTGAACCTTATCAAGCATCGATTCAACCCGATGAATTAAGTGCACCTGGTCTCATTAAGCTCAATCCAAAATGTCAATTTGAACAAGCTTTGAAAAACATTGATGGGTGCAGTCACATTTGGATTATCTTTTATTTTCATCATAATCTAAACTGGAAACCGCTTATTCAAACCCCTCGATCAAAAGAAAAAATTGGAGTCTTTGCAACTCGAGCCCCCTATCGACCCAACCCTATTGGTTTATCAGTTGTTCCATTAACACATATCGATGGATTAAATCTGCATGTTGGACCAAACGATTTATTGGATAAGACACCGGTGCTAGATATAAAACCTTATCATGCTGCTTACGACTCTGTTCAAAATACAAAAATAGATTGGTTAGAACAAAATATTCACATTCAATATCAAGTGCAATTTTCCCCTTTAGCTGAATCTCAACTAGATTGGCTTTTCACAAATGGTGTTATTCAAATTAAAAATTTTATCATCAGACAATTAAGTTATGATCCCACCAATAAAAATAAAAAAAGAGTTCTAGATCTAGGTTCTCATTTATGGGAATTGTCCTACAGAACCTGGAGAGTTGATTTTATTTTAATTGATGAGCAATTATCAGTCTTAAGCATAAGATCTGGATATTCAGATCTTGATCTTCAAAATCCAGAAGATCTTTATCTTGATAAAGAATTACATCAAAGATTTAGATTTTTTTTTAACTAAATTCTGACTCTGTATTTATCACCTGGTTTAATATTCTTAAAATTTGAAATTATGTCTAACAGATCAAGTGCTACTAAATTTGGAGATTTAAGGTTTTTATCAATCTTCATTTGTTTGAATTTTTCAACTTGAGGAAATTGTTTCTTAGTTCGGCTTCGAATATTTTTTTGCATCTGAGTATCCATAACACCGGGACTGTATGTTACAGTCTTCACCATACTTTCAGGGCTCAATTCAAAATTAAGAGAATCATTAAACATATTTACTGCAGATTTTGAAGCACAATATAATGACCATCCTGCGATAGCATTTTGAGCTGCGCCAGAAGTGATTTGAACAATCAGTTTATTTTGAGAAGAATTTTTAAATTTATGTATAAAAAAATTTGAAATAACTATTAAAGAAACTAAATTAATTTGAATATGTTCACTGATTTCTTTTTCTTCAAACTGACCCACTTGATGGATTGGATGAATAGTTGCTGCGTTATTAATTAATATAATTTCTTTTGTGTTTTGAAAATGCTGATTGTGTTTTTTAAAAATTAAATTTATTTTTTTTTGAAATGGTTTTTTAAAATCCATTTGATACTGAAAAAAAAGTGGATTTCTAAAAAGAGCTTTTGATCTGGACAATCCTATGACTAAAGATCCTTCTTTTAAAATATGTTTAACTATTTCAAAGCCAAAGCCACTTGATGAGCCTGTGATAATATAAACTTTATGGCTATGTTTAATTTTATTTTTCATTTTTTTAACTGAATTTTCTTTGAATTTTAAATGATTATTGCTTTTCTTTACATTTTGAAATGATATCTGCATTTAGATTAACACCTTCAACAGTTTCACCTTTTAAAATTTTGGTCATACAGTCTTTAATGGAATTTTTTTTTGAAGTTGCACAAGCTTTTTTGATACTTAAACAAGGCAATGCCGTTTCTGATTGTGCGAACAAGGATTGAGTTATCAACAAGCTAAAAAGTACTAAAGTAAGATTTTTTTTATTCATAATTATCTCCTTATTTAGAATACCTGATCCCTTTAGATTTTTCATCTTATTTGCTAGACTTTGGTCGCAACATAATACATTAGGATTAATTTTTACACTTCTTGGCTTTCTATTTCAATTTGAAACACTATAATAGTTATATCATGACTCAGTTTCTGCAGGATCTTCACGAACAAATACTTGATGACTTTAACCATCTGAAATCAAAATATAAATACAGCTATCTAGAAGCTTTTTTAACCAGTTTTACTGTGGGAATAGCCGAAAATTTTTTTGCAGCTTTTTCGATTGATCAAGGCATGAGTACTTTACAATCTGGTTTACTACTTTCATTACCGCTTATATTAGCTTTATTTTCAAATCTGATTGGACACATACTATTTAAAAATCAAAATCTAACACATCAAATTTTGCGAAATGTCTATTTGCAAGCTTTTGCTCTATTTGGTTTGTGTTTATCCCCATTTATTTCATATTCAAATTCAAACTTCATGTTTACTACCTTATTGTTACTTTATTCAATTTATTGGTATGGTCATTTTACGTCTGTCCCCAGCTGGACTAAATGGATCTCTGAAATCATTGATCATGACAAAGGCTCGGATTATTTTGCATTAAGAACCAGGATGACACAAATTGGTATCCTTTTAGGTTTAGTATTAGGTGGATTTTTACTTCATTCAAAATTTTTTACAATTCCTCATCAGTTTCTTTTTGTTACCTTATTCGGATTAGGCATTTTGGCTCAAATTTTAAAAATAAATTCTTTAAAAAAACATCAAAAATCTAATTCAATGATTGAATTTTCTTTTTTAAAAATGAAGAAAATTTATTCTTCAAATAAAAATTTCTTTTCAACCTATGGATTATTTAACATTTCACTTTATCTTTCTGCGCCGTATGTCACAGGATATCTGATCAATGAAAGAAAAATTGATTATTTTCAGTTTATGATTGTTACAGCTTTTTTATTTTTAGGAAAAATTAGCATGACTTATATTTTAAGTCTTAAAGAAAAACAATTTTCACCTTTGAAAATGATGGCCTGGGGTGGCTTAGTTGCCGCTCCACTTCCCTTAGCTTGGCCCTTTTGCCACTCATTTGAATCGATGTTACTTCTCAATTTTACGTCAGGAATGTCTTGGGCACTTTGGGATATTGGCCTTTCACTGACTTTTTTTAAAAAAGTCAGTGCCGAGGACAAAATTGAAACCGTTTCAATTTATAATTTTATAGGCATAACAACTCAAGTTTGCGGCACTTTAATCGGAGCTTTCTTAGTCAAATATATTTATTTATTAAATTATGAAAAAGCCTTCGTTGTTGCTGGCATTGTCAGATTTATTTGCGTTTTGCCATTTCAAAAAAATAATAATTTCTTTTCTAAGATTCAAAACGAAAATAAAAAAACTAATCTAGATCAAGCTTCTTAAATTTATTTTAAAGCAATTAATTGAGCGATTAATAAAGAAACTACTGACATTACTTTTATTAAAATAGCAATACCAGGACCCGATGTATCTTTGAACGGATCACCTACTGTATCACCGACAACGGCTGCTTTATGAGCGTCGCTTCCCTTTTTGTGTCCAGGAAGACCACCCTTTTCAATAAACTTTTTGGCATTATCCCAAGCTCCGCCAGCGTTGGCCATGAATAAACTCATCGCTGCCCCGACTGCTAAACCACCTGCTAGTAATCCTGCTAAGGCTTGTGGACCCATAACAAATCCCACAAGTACAGGAGCAACTACTGCAATCATTCCAGGAAGAATCATTTCATACAAAGCTGCACTTGTTGCAATATCAACAATCTTTGCAGGCTGCGGTTCAGCCTTACCTTCACGTAAACCCGGAATTTCTTTAAACTGACGAGCAATTTCTTCAACTATTTTTCCAGCGGCTTTTCCCACTGAAGTCATCGTTGTAGCTCCGACTAAAAATGGTAAAATAGAACCTAATAAAAGTCCCATCAATACGCCTGAAGATGTTAGGTCTAATTGAAGTTTTGCCATACCAGCGGCAACTCGCACGTGATTGACTTCCATATTAAATGCAGAAAATAAAGCAAGCACTGTTAATATCGCAGAACCAATAGCAAAACCTTTTCCAATAGCAGCTGTTGTATTTCCTACTGCATCTAATTCATCTGTGATTTCACGAACTGAACTTGGAAGCCCCGACATTTCAGAAATTCCACCAGCGTTATCAGCAATTGGTCCGTAAGCATCAACAGTCATGACAACAGCAGTTCCAGCCAACATTCCTACTGCAGAAAGAGCAATTCCATATAAACCTAACATTTGATCCGCAATGTAAGCAGCTACGACAACAATTAAAGTTGGAATTGCAACTGACTCCATACCCACAGCTAAACCACGAATAACAGCTGTACCTGCACCTGTTTTTGCGGCCTCTGCCACTAAACGAATCGGTTTCATAGCCGTGTAGTATTCAGTAATTAAGCCGATCAATGCTCCACCAAATGCTCCGGCTGCTAAAGCCCAAGTTACATTTTGTGTAACACCTAACATCGGCATTAAAATAAAAGAAACTAAAGTCAATAATACCGGTGGCAACATTAATGACGAACGAAGAACAGTTGCAGGCTTTGAATTTTTCAATGCACGAGCCATAAAAATAACAACGATGGAAATGATCATACCCAAAGCTGACAACATTAAAGGTAACGAAACTGTCATCCATCGTGCTGCCACGGCATTATTTTCCATGTTCACTAAAATTTTTGGAAGTAAATTTTCTTCAATTGTTAATCCAATAGCCATTGCTGAAACGATAGCAGCGACCATCGATTCATAAATATCCGCTCCCATTCCAGCCACATCACCAACATTATCTCCGACGTTATCAGCAATAACTCCAGGATTACGAGGATCATCTTCAGGAATATTTTCAACAACTTTACCAGCGATATCTGCTCCGACGTCAGCTGCTTTTGTATAAATACCTCCACCGATTCGTGCAAATAATGCGATCGATGAAGCACCCACTGCAAATGAATGAAGTATTGTTCCTAAATCAGAACTTCCGTTATAAAAATAATAAACTCCGCCTAAACCAACTAATCCAAGACCTGCAACACAAAGTCCCATGACGGCCCCACCATCAAGAGCGACTAATAAGGCGTTTCCTTTTGTTGAAGAAGCTGCAGCTTGAGTTGTTCTGACGTTGGCAAAAGTGGCCGCTTTCATTCCGACAAATCCCGCAAATAAAGAAAGAACTGCTCCGATAATAAACCAAGTTGCAGCCACTGCTCCTAATGCAAAAAATAAAACTGCACCGACAACAACACAGTAAACAGCTAAAACTTTGTATTCACGAACTAAAAAAGCCATCGATCCTTCACGAATATAACCAGCAATTCGATTCATTGTTTCGTTTCCAGCTGGTTGAGCTTTCACACGAATATAAAGAAAAACGGCGATGATTAAACCAATCACTCCGGCAATCAAAGGCGATAGTAAAAAAGACTGACTCATATCCATGAAAACTCCTTTAGTATTATAAATTTACAAAGGAATAAAGTTAGACAATTTAAGGACTTACGTCAAGTTTTGTTGATCAAATGCATAATAGTAAACCAAGGCTTAGACTCTATTGATTGTTTAATGATCAAACAATAAAATAACCTTATAAAATAATATTTGGAGATATAATGAAAATACTTATCGCTATCTCGGTTTTAATCTTGTCTGTTTTTTTCTTTTTTCAAAATTGCAGCAAATCACAAATGACCAGTCAGGCTTCCAATCAAACTTCGATGAACATTCTAAATGAACAACCTACGCCTGAAGAATTACCACAAAATATTGAAGTCTTGCCAGAAATAGATCTTCAAAAAATTAAAGGCCTCAATTGGTCCGTTTCAAACGGTAGCGTTAATCCTGAAAACCAATATCAAATTAATTACGCTTTTAATTTAGAAACCAAAAAAATGAATGTCATTGTTAAAAAAGGAACAGCAGTTAAAAATCTACCTGAAAATTTTGAAGCACTGATATCTAAAGAACATGTTGCCTCAATTAAATTGCTTGTTGAAAGCATTAAATTTGGTCGATGCATTGATGACAGAAATCAAATCGGTGGTGGAATAAACGCTGTTTCATTATTTTATGATGTGAGTGCAAGTGCTCATTTAATTTTACATCAAAACCAATGCCTTCCAAAAAGTGCAAAAAATGCAAAAGTTGAATCAGGTTTTTCTGAACTTAGTGCTTATATTTTAAAATTAGTTACAGAATATCAACCACCATTGTATATCAACAAATTCCCCTTAAACAGTTTAGCTTGGGCTACATCAAGTGTACCATTGCCTAATTATAACTATTCAGTTGAATACATAGTCAATTTTAACAATGGTCAATTACAAATTAAAGTTCAAAAAGGCCAACTCGTCACTCAAGCTTTACCAAATGAAAAAACTAAGATACTTTCATCAAAAGAACTTGACCAAGTTTACTCTAATTACAACAAAATGAAATACACTAACTGCAGTGGAAATGCTGCCATAGGTGGCGGTGCAGATTATATTGTTGCAGATATTAAATCAAGCCCGATGAAAACAATTTTCAAAGATAAATGTTTTGTTGAAAAAAATCAATTTCAATCAGCTTCTGGGTATTCTGAACTGATTGAGTATTTAAAAGAATTGTAAATAAAACTAAGCACTTTTTTTGCGATTAACCTTCAAAGCTTCCCATTGAGCAGAAGGCTCCAAACCTGTATTAGCATAATCTTTTAATATATAGCTAATAAGGGATTGGTACGGAATCCCTGTTTTAAAAGATAATGATTTAAAATAAGAGACAACATGAGGATCAAGTCTCATTGTCACAGGTTCCTTTAAATTTTTTAAATATTTAGGTTCAGCTTTTTTTAATTTCGAAATATCATATTCTTTTTTCATTTTTTAGCTCCAAAAATTGATTTAGATTCTCTGTTTGTTGCTTTTCTCGCAGAAATTATTCGAATTTCAGTACCCTTCAAATTTTCAATATGAACGACCATTAAAATTCGATTCATTTCACTAAAGCCAAAAGCAATATACCTTTCTTCAGCAAAAGAATGATCAGGATCAAAAAAGATCTCAATCGGAAAATTAAGAAAAATTGATTGAGCTTCTTCAAAACTGACTTTGTGTTTTTTAAAGTTATAATCAGCTTTTTTAGCATCCCAGACAAATTTAATTTTCATATGTACATTGTACGTATGAAAATTAAATTTGTCAACTTAATATCCTAACCATTTTTAACTTGAGCTAACCACTCGTCGCTCACAGTTTCAACTGGCAAACTAGCCGCGATTTTTCGTTCATCTTCCGCAAGCAATGTTGATAAATAACGTTCAGCTTGACTGGCAATGATAACGACAATTTTTTTATTTTTTGATTCAGGTCTTTCTGCGATTTTTAACGCTGCAAGAATTGCAGCTCCTGATGAAATCCCCACAGGAATGCCTTCATTTTTAATCACTGATCGCGCAGTTTTTAAAGAATCTTCACTTGAGATTTGGATAATTTCATCGATGATTTTTGTGTTCAAAATTCCTGGAATAAAACCGGCACCAATCCCCTGAATTTTGTGAGGACCAGGTTTGCCGCCACTTAATACCGGTGATTCAACCGGTTCTACAGCAATCATTTTTATATTTGGATTTTTTTGTTTAAGCACTTCTCCAACACCTGTAATAGTTCCACCGGTGCCAATTCCTGAAACGACAATGTCTACTAAACCATCTGTATCATTCCAAATTTCTAAGGCCGTTGTTGTCCGATGAATAGCAGGATTACTTTCATTTAAAAATTGTGAAGGCATAAAAAAACTAGGATCTTTTGAGCTAAGTTCTAAGGCTTTTGCAACGGCCCCCTTCATTCCATTTGGGCCTGGCGTAAGAACTATTTTTGCGCCGAGTAACAACAATAAAGTACGGCGTTCTTGCGACATTGTTTCAGGCATAACAATCGTTAAGTCATAGCCCTTTGCAGCACAAACAAATGCCAACGATACCCCGGTATTTCCAGAAGTTGGTTCAATAATTTTATGACTTGAAGTCAGCTTCCCTGATTTTTCAGCGGCCTCGATCATATTTACTCCGATACGATCTTTAACTGAATTTAATGGATTAAAAAATTCTAGTTTTAAATAAATTTCCACAGGCAAATTCTGAGCTGTACGGTTAAGTTTAACAAGTGGAGTTAGTCCTACGGTTTGAGTAATATCTTGATATGTTTTCAATTTAAATTCCTTTTGTAAATATATTTTAACTATTATGACATAAACAAAGTTGTCTGCAACTAGGTCTTGTGATAGTTTTTTTTAATGCTTAATTTACAATTTCCAAATAATAAAACTCCTGAAACAGATTTTTTTAAAAAAAGCTGGGATACAGTTCTTAATAATTCTAAACTTGGTTTTCTTAAAACGCCAGCCGAAGATCTAGCCTGGAGTCGTTCTGCAGAAATTGGACAGGTTTTAAAAAATAATTATGATCATCTTGTTGTTATAGGCATAGGCGGAAGCTCTATGGGATCGCGCTGCTTTGCAGAATATGCAGCAACTGCAAATATTACTTTTTTAGATAATGTCGATACACAAGAAATTTTAACTGTCCAAAAACTAATTCAGACTCAGGCTCGAATAGCATGGCTTTTTGTTTCCAAATCAGGAACAACAGTTGAAGTTTTATGGAACCTGGATATGCTTTATCAGTTTCATCTTGAAATTAAAAAAGATTTTTGGTCCCACACTTTTTTTATAACAGAACTCACTCAAAATACACTTCATCAATTATCTTTAAAATACGACAGACCTTGCTTAGAAATACCGATTGATGTAGGTGGTCGATTTTCTGTATTAACACCTGTAGGCTTAGTGGTGGCTTCCTATTTAAATTTAAACTTAGCGCTTATTCGTGAAGGCGCAGCTTTAGCCCTAACCGATCGACAAAATACTTTAAACTTATCAGCTACATATTTAAATTTTATGGAAAAAGGCCACGTTATTAATTCTTTTTGGTTTTATTCTTCAAGAATGCGATGGTTTGGCCAGTGGCTTCAGCAGCTTTGGGCGGAATCATTGGGTAAAAAAACTGATCGCAGTGGACAACCAGCTTTTGTGTTTAGTACACCACTTTGTTGTATTGGAGCAACTGATCAGCACTCTGTGCTTCAACAACTTATTGATGGGCCAAAAGATAAATTTACGACAATTTTTAGATTTAAATCAGTAGAAAAAAGTCTTCAAATGATCACTAATCCTCTTTTTCAAGAAACTAAAATGATGGCAGGTTTAGATTACGGTAGCCTTATGAAAGCTGAAACACTTGCAACTCATCAAGCACTTTCAAATCAGGGCTTAAATACATTATTAATTAAATTAGATCAATTAGATGAAAAAGCACTAGGATATTTGTTCATGCTCCATCAATTAATTATCGCTGTGATGGCTGAAGCTAAAAATATTAATGCTTTTGACCAGCCTGCCGTTGAGCACGGTAAAAAACTAATCCGAGATTTTATAAATAGTTAAAATTCAGTTGCCTATCCGTTAAAACGCAGTCGACATTGCTTTAAAAACTCAGTTCGAGTTATTGCTTCAGATTTAAAATGCCCACGTAAATCCGAAGTCGTTGTCGTGCTATGCGTATCTTGAACTCCACGAGTAATAACACAATAATGTTTGGCATTAATGTGAACTGCTACATTGTTAGTATCCAAAATATATTGCAAACAATCGGCTATTTGTTTTGTTAAACGTTCTTGCACTTGAGGACGACGAGCAAAAAACTCGACAACACGATTAAGCTTTGACAAGCCAATCACTTTTTTATTCGGGATATAAGCCACAGTTGCAAAACCATCGATAGGCTGAAAATGATGTTCACAGGTCGAAACGACTTCAATATCCTGAACGCAGACCATTTGATCATAGCCCATTTTATTAT
>JAYUJM010000026.1:0-1145 GCA_043765175.1 Pseudobdellovibrionaceae bacterium
TAATTATCACAGCAGCGTATCGAAGTACAGAAAAAGATAATCACATGATAAGGTTTATACATAAAACCGCGATGTTTGCTAGTTTTGTATTGCTATGTACTTCAGCGTTCGCAAAAGACGCCACTTTTTGCCGCTCAGATTCAGTGCCACTTGAAGCGACATCGCAGCAGAAGTTGTCAGACAAAGTGGTTTTTAAATGCGACAACGGGACTGTCGGGACTGTTCCCGAGCTGTACAAAAAAGGCTGGCGCGTTATCCAGCTTGTGAATGGAATGTCCGAAATTCCAAACTAGTCGAATGGTTTCGTCCCTTTCTACATGCAAATATTGATTGAACGGGAGTAAAAATCTAAAGTTAAGTTGCGGGAATGCATTAGGTTATTTTCCGGATTTGAACAGACTAGCACTTCAGGCTTTTTGATGAAATTGATCATCGGAAGTTAAAAATTAAAAATATTTATAACTTTATTGAATTGGTGATACCGCAGTTCTTGCGCTGCACCGTTAATGCCTTGTGTGAACACACCCTTACTGAAATTTTTAGCGGAAACTTTACGCTTGTGTGACGGTTGTCTTGCGCAACAAAATTAGCCTACTAATTTTGCAGAAGGATATCCAACCTAGCATCAAGATCCTCGCCTGCGTTTCTTGAGTCCAAATAAACCACCATCCGCGGTCGGTTTAGGTCATTTGTTACGAAATTTATTTTCACGTTGCTGTACGACAACCGACCATTTGAACTAGTCTCGACCGAAGTAAGTTGTTTAGATTTAATGTAATCAAATGGCTTGATGAATATTTCATCTTCTGTAACCAGTGCGAATAATTTTTTTTGTTGGTCAAAACTAATGTACGGACCTGTGGCTGAACCGAACAGCCCAGTAAATTTTCCTTCGCCGTCGAACTCCTCTTGAAATTTTTTAACCTGCTTCTGCATCTTTCCGTAAAAAATGTTGTCCAACCACCTAAGGAAGTAAAGGGAAAAAGCAAAGTGTGCTGCAACCCCGACTATTGCTAACATAGCAAAAAATATACTCCTTGTTCCATAAAGCGGGACGATTCCCAACAAGCACCAGATCACGGAATACAAGAGTGCAACAGGAAGCTCACCAAGTCGGTTTTCTTTAAAAAGTTCAAAAAGTAATG
>JAYUJM010000027.1:0-9541 GCA_043765175.1 Pseudobdellovibrionaceae bacterium
TCAAATTAAAGAACTTGAGTCCGCCATTAAAAATTGGAAAAATAATATACCGCATTTTAGCAAACAGAAAGCCTTTGATAAAAAAATAAAATTACCAGTTATAAAATTATCGAAAAGTTTGAGTTCTAAAAATGATCAAATTGAATTTTACAAAACCAAAAAGGGAACAGAAATTTTATTTAAAAAAATGACTGAAACTCCCACAGTAAGCGCTAAAATAATTTTTGGTGGCGGAGGCCGTTTAGAAACCAAAAACCAACAAGGTTTGAATGAAGTGTTGGGTCGAATTTGGCCTTTAACAACAGAATTAAAATCAGAAGATCAATTGCTTTCAATCATTGAAGATCATGCGGCGGGACTTAATTCATTTAGTGGTAAAAATACATTTGGATTATCACTTGAATATATGAAAATATTCGAAAAAAAATTAGTACAGCTCACAGAAGAAGTTATACTTAAGCCTACTTTTAATCAAAATCTTTATGATCGAGAAATCGAAGTTTTAAAAAAACAAATTGTTTCTAAACAAGATAATCCTTCTTATTTATGCGGAAGACAATTCTTAGATTTATTATTTCCTGATCATCCAGCTTCATTCGAGCAATCAGGTACTATAGAAACATTAAAAAATATTAACATTTCACAAGTAGAAAATTTATATAAAAAAGGTCACTCTTTAAAAAATATGCAAGTAGCAGTTGTGGGTGACTTTGATCATAAACTTTGGATAGACACAGTAGAAAAAATCGAGGAAAATTTTTCAAACGAAGGTCGGTTGCTTAATAAATTTAAAGTCTCAAAACTTAAAGAAAATAAATTTATTAAACTAGAAAAAGACAAAGAACAATCACACGTCATCATTGGGTGGCAAGGTTTAGCATTGAATGATCCAAGAAGACATTGTCTTGAAATTATTCAAGCCGTTCTTTCTGGTCAAGGCGGCCGCCTATTTTTAGAATTAAGAGACAAAAATTCATTGGCTTACACAGTATCTCCATTAAAAATGGAAACTCTCGAGACCGGATATTTCGGTGGATATATTGCGTGTTCTCCTGAAAAAGTGAATAAAGCGATTGAAATGTTTAAGCAAGAATTTGATAAATTAATGCAAACTAAGATTTTGACTGCTGAACTTGAACGAGCTAAAAAATATTTAATAGGTCAAAACGATATTGGTCTTCAAAGAAAATCTGCTATTTGTAATTGGATCGCCTTTGATCATTTTTATGGAAACCCCATAGAAGATAAAATGCATTTGCAAAAAATATATCAAGAAATTACTGCAGATGATATTTGCTCTTTGTCGCAAGAACTTTTTTCCAGTCATTACGTCACAAGTGTTGTTGGCAAATAACTATAATAGACTACGAAAACTTTTTATGAGTTTTTGTTTTTTTTCGATGGTAAAAGTAAAAGATTCAAACTTCTCTGTGAGTGTATCATTAAAACCAATTCCTTCAACGTCAGCTGTATAGCTTCCTGGCTGAAGGTGAACACGAATGGCATGAATTGAATCGGGAAGAAATGACCATTGTCTTAAATCTGCTTTTTCTGAACCGACCATTAAGATAAGAGCTGCTAATCCTAATTCTGCATTTTTTTGACGAATTTGATCAGCAACGACTTGTTTAGCAACACGAGCAGCTATTCTTCTTTCTATAAGCGGAGCTTGATCAGTTTCTAATGAAAGTCTTGCTGCTTCTGCAACACTGTAAAAAGGTTGACTTATAAATTGTCCAAGTTCTTTTTGATTTTGATCAGTAATTGATATTTTAAGTTTTTGGGTCAACATTGAATTTCTAACCAGATAAGGAAATGTCGGATGAACTGGATTTTCTTTTTTCTGGGGACCCCACCCTTTTAAAAATAAAACGACTAATTCAGATTTACTTTTTTCTTTTTTAATATCAGTAATTTCTTGAAGCGTTAAATTTGTTTTTTTTGCTAAGAATTTGAATTCATCGCTGCGTTCAGCTAACCAGCATGCTTTAAGCATTTGTGTACTTAAATGTTTAATTTCATTTTCGCTGGAATTGGTGTGGTTTGTTTCAAAGGCACCTCGGTAATCAATACAGGCATCATCGTATTTACCTGTAGCTTCCCAAATTAAACCTGACAAATACTTTGAAAAAGAATTAAGTTCAAAGCTTTTTTTATCTTCGCCTTTAAACTTATCAAATTTCTGATTCATTTTTCTGACTTCTATAAGGGCTTCATCATATTTATTTAGTTCTATGAAATTTAAGGCTTTCGAGGCATTTAGAAATAGTTTTTCAAAGGTATCACCTTTGTAGCTTTTAAATTCCTCATTAAGAAGGGTTGATACTGCAACTTCAGATAGAGAAGTATAATCAATCTTTTCTGCTAATTTTTCTGCTTGTTCTAGTACTTGTATGCTTTTTTCATATTTTTTGCAAATTTGTAAAGTTGTGCCGAATTCCATAAGATAGGCCAACTGATCAGTGCCAGCTTCAGAACTTAATTGTAAAAGACTTTCTTCAGCTCCGTCACAATTTTTATTTATTATTTCAGATTTAGCAGAGGCTACTTTACTTTGATAAGTGGCGCATCCTGAAAACACAAATAATGAGAATACAAAAAATATTTTTAACAAAAAACTATAATCCTATTGATTTTTTCTTAAATAATTTACGAATTTGTTTTTGATTGGTCCAAACAATTCTTGAAGTTTTAATACTTGTTAAATTGAGCGTTAATTTATAATAAACAGACTTATCTTTACCGACTTCTTGAACAATTGAATCTAAACGTCCGTTAATAATATAGTCTGCACCGATTTGTGAACCCGCAGATTTTTTTGTATCGTTTGATACCATACCAGAATTTTGATAATCATATTCCTCAGAAATATCTTTTCGTGCTTCTTTATCTAAAAATGATACTTTTCCAGAATTAGTTAATTCAACACGAATCATGTCCATGATACTTTGAGTATCAATATGCTCAGAAGTTTTATTTTGCAACTGAGTAACAATGACATCTGGTGGTGTTTTAAGTGCTGCGATCGATGGATTTGCAACCAGCGAATCAACCATTGATTTAACAGCGACTTGCATATCCGTTTCAGACCATTGATCATTCATTAAATTTTCTTTTTCAACATTATCATCATATTTTCCTTTAACAAAAGCTTTCGGTGCACAAGCTGCTAAAAGCATAAAGCCAAGGGTTATAGTTAGTGTTTGCATTTTTTTCATAAAAACTCCTTTGTAAGTTTATTTTTCAAATTTAATAAGTAGCGCTCCTGATTCAACAGAATCACCTTGTTTTACGCAAATTTCTTTAATTTTTACATTTTCAGAAGCTCGAATTTCATTTTCCATTTTCATAGCTTCCATAATTAATAATGGTTTTCCTGCTTGGACTAAATCACCAGGTTTAACGAAAATTTCAATAATTTTACCAGGCATTCCTGATTTAATTTGTGAATCACTGCTAAAGCCCCCACCTTTTTTTAGTGATTCATGCAGAAGCATTTCATCATTGAATATGCGAATCGTTCTAAACGAGTTGCGGGTATAGACAGTGTACTCGGTATCTTGTCCTACGACATCAATAAGATAAGACTTTCCATTAAATAAAAAACTTATATATTGTTCAGCTGTTTTAAAATCATCTTTAGAAATTTCGTGATGAATCCAATCTTGATTTCCATTTTTAAGGGAAACTTTCCATAAATGGGTTTCTTCATGAACGTCAACTTTGTAATCTTTTCCGTTCAGTTTTGCTTCAAAATACATATTAAGTCCTTAACTGGATTTTTCGCCCAGTATTTTTCCAGTTATTAGCCACGCTATAACGTCGAGTATCTTTTGATTTTCGATCTTGGTAAGCTTGTATCGCTGCAGCGATTAAAAAAACAGGATCATCAACACTTTTAAATAAATCAGGTTCCAATACTTGAAAATTCTTTTCTATAAATTGTGTTGTATAAGTTCCATTTAAAAATTTTTCGTGATTCAGAATAGATTTATGTAAAACAATATTGGTTTTGATTCCTGTTAAAATGAATTCACTCAAAGCACGTTGCATTCGATTAATGGCTTCGTCTCTGTTTTCTCCCCAGGTAATTACTTTTGCAATCATAGGATCATAATAAATAGGGACTTCATAACCAGGATAAGCATAGGAATCAACTCGAAGAAATGGTCCTTGAGGGTGTCTGCACGCGTGAATTTTTCCAGGATGTGGCTTGTACGTCACAGGATCTTCTGCGCAAATGCGAGCCTCTATTGAATGGCCTTTTTGTTTGATATCTTCTTGTTTAAAACTGAGGACTTTACCTTTAGCCACCCAAATTTGCTCTTTCACTAAATCAATGCCCGTAACAAGTTCTGTAATAGGATGTTCAACTTGAAGACGAGTATTCATTTCCATAAAATAGAAATTTTTTGTTTTATTGTCTAAAATAAATTCTATGGTGCCTGCTCCAATATAATTTATAGATTGGGCTGCGCGAACTGCTGTTTGACAAAGATTTTCACGAACTTCAGGAGTTAAACTTGGCGAAGGGGATTCTTCGATAATTTTTTGATTTCGACGTTGAACTGAACACTCTCGTTCAAACAAATGAACGATGTTTCCGTGCTTGTCTCCAAAAACTTGAATTTCGATATGTTTAGGATCATTAATAAATTTTTCGATATACACTGTAGGATCTGCAAAATAATTTTGTCCTTCGCTTCGACAAGCTCTAAATGCACTTTCTAATTCAGAGGCTTCGCGAACAATGCGCATTCCTTTTCCACCACCACCTGCAGAGGCTTTAATAATAACGGGTAAGCCAATTTGATCTGTTATTTTTGAAGCTTCTTCAACAGTTAAAACTCCTGCATCGCTACCAGGAACAGTGGGTACATTTGCATTTTTCATTAATGCTTTAGCTGAAATTTTATCTCCCATTTGTTCCATATTTTTTACAGTGGGCCCGATAAAAGTAATTCCATTTGAAATACATTCTTGAACGAAATGAGAATTTTCAGACAAAAATCCATATCCAGGATGAATAGCATCGACTCCAGCTTTTTTGGCAACTTCAATTATTTTTTTATAATTTAGATAACTGTCTTTAGAAGGTGAAGCCCCTATATGGTAAGCTTCATCAGCTAAAAAAACATGTAAACTTTCACGATCTGCATCGCTAAAAACAGCAACTGATGGAATATTTAATTCTCGACAAGCGCGAGTAATTCTAATAGCAATTTCTCCACGATTAGCGATAAGTATTTTTTTAAATGGAGCTTCAATCATAAAGGAATATTTCCATGCTTTTTTGGCGGATTGATATCGCGTTTATTACGAAGCATTTCTAATGAATCAATTATTCTTTTACGAGTTAATTCAGGATGAATAATTTCATCAGTATAACCAAGTTCAGCTGAAATATAGGGGTTACTAAACATAGCTTCATATTCTGCAGTTAACTTTGCTTTTTCAGCAGCAGGATCTTTTGCTTTGCTGATAGTCTCGCGATGAAGAATTTGCACAGCACCTTCTGCACCCATAACGGCAATTTCAGCAGAAGGGAATGCTAAATTAACATCGGATCGTAAAAGTTTTGAACCCATCACAATATAAGCTCCGCCGTAAGCTTTACGAGTTATAACTGTAATTTTTGGAACTGTTGCTTCGGCGTAAGCGTAAAGTAATTTAGCTCCATGAGTAATAATTCCATTCCACTCTTGATCTTTTCCTGGCAGAAATCCTGGAACATCTACAAAAGAAACTATAGGTATATTAAATGCGTCACAAAACCGAATAAATCGCGCTGCTTTTCTTGATGCATCGATATTTAAACATCCTGCTAAAACCTGTGGTTGATTCGCTACTATTCCTACAGGGCGACCATTCATACGTGCAAAACCTACAATAATATTTCCCGCAAAATATTTATGAACTTCTAAAAAATACCCTTCATCGACAACTTCGTTGATCACTTGTATCATATCATAGGGCTTTTTAGGATTATCAGGAATAATAGTTGTTAAATTTTCAACCAATCTATCCGGAGAATCATTTGTTGTTATAGTAATCGCATCATCTAAATTATTCGTCGGTAAAAAATTCATTAATTCACGAATCAGCAACAAACAATGTTTATCATCTTTCGTTGCAAAGTGTGCAACTCCAGATTTTTGAGAATGTGTTGAAGCCCCACCAAGTTCTTCTTTGGTGACATCTTCGTGTGTTACAGTTTTAATAACGTCAGGACCAGTAACAAACATGTAACTGGTATTTTCAACCATGAAAATAAAATCAGTGATCGACGGCGAATAAACAGCTCCGCCGGCACAAGGGCCCATGATCGCAGTGATTTGTGGAATAACTCCTGAAGACAAAGTATTTCTCGTGAAAATATCTGCATATCCTCCAAGTGATTCAATCCCTTCCTGAATGCGAGCACCACCAGAATCATTGATTGAAATAAATGGAGCTCCATTTTTTAAAGCTAAATCCATAATTTTACAAATTTTATTAGCTTGAGTTCTGGACATTGAACCGCCAGAAATTGTGAAATCCTGTGAGGACAAATAAACTAATTTTCCATTAATTCGACCATACCCAGTGATAATACCATCACCATAGGGTTTATTTTTTTCCATTCCAAAATTATGACAACGATGAACAACAAAGCGATCAGTTTCAACAAAGCTTCCAGGATCAAGTAAAACATCGACTCGTTCACGTGCAGTGAGTCTTCCATTTTGTTTGTGTTTTTTTATTTTTTCTGCGCCGCCACCTGCTAATGCAAGCTCATTTTTATTTTCAAGCTCAGCAAGTTTTTGCTTTAAAATTTCACTCATAAATGTATTTATCCTTGATAAAAAGTACCAAAGATAAATTTATCACGCACAGCAATTAATTCAAGACCAACTGCTTCAACTTAATAAGGGCATTTTCAAGATTAACACGGCCTCTACTTTGTATTTTTAATCCAGGAAAAGGAACATCTACTGTTGACATTAATGCGGATTTAAGTTGCTGAGCACTAGACCGAGGTACAGCACTTAATAATAAAGCGGCACTGCCTGATACAACTGGTGCCGACATACTAGTTCCATCCAAAGGTTGAACTCTGTTTCCTGGAATAGTTGAATAAATAGCATTTCCTGGAGCAGCAAGATGAACGGTTTGTTCACCAAAATTAGAAAAAAAAGATAATGTATCATCCATATTAGTCGCAGCCACATTAATTTGATTTAAAAACATAAATGCAGCTGGATAGGTCGGAGATTGATCTGAAAAAGTGGATTCGTTTCCAGCGGCTGTAACAACTAAAATTCCTTGATCAGATAAATTATTTACTGCCGTTTTTAAATTTTCTACGCAAGGTGCGCCACCCCAACTAAAATTAATAATTTTTGCGCCTTCGGCAGCAACAGCATTCATTGCTAAAATGGCATCTCCTATGGAACCATAACCATCGTTATCGATAAATTGTCCGCCAGCTATTTTTGCCGAAGGCGCTATGCCTACTGCAACTCCTGAAAGTGGATCAGCCGCAATAATCCCAGAAACGTGCGTACCATGAATGTTTTTTGAGGGATTATTTTGTTCCAAATTAAATTGTTTAAAATAAGCAATATTATTTTTTAATTGGATATGATTCACATCAACCATTCCATCAACCACTCCAACAATGACATTTTGCCCTTTAAATCCTTGATTCCAAATTGACCGAGCAGAAACTCTGTCAACTTGCCATTGTGTTTCTGAAGCGTTGATTTCTACATCTGTGTTTTGTTTTGATAAAAAGGGTCTAATTTGAATTCGACTGTCACGATCAACATACCTAATTTTTTGTAAATTAGGATTTACAAAATTTTCGCGAAACTGTTCGTCAGAAATATCTTTTTCAATGGTAAAACGGCCATCTTCCCAACCAACAATATATTTGTTTTTTATGGCTTTGGCTTCACAGCCTTTAGCCACTTGGGTTGGAAAAACAGTTTCACTCGATTTACTTTGTGCACAAGAAAATAAAAAAAATAAAGAATTGATTAAAATAAGTTGAGATATTTTTATTATCACAATTAACTTTCTCAAGCCAAACTTCGGGGGTTTACGAATTGAGCTTGTTCTAGTTTATCGGATTTTTATTATTTAGAATGAGTCTAGGAGTGATTTTCTTATGAAGGATTAGACATACGGGCAGTCTAGGAAATTAAAATTCTAAAATGAGCCCGAGTGATAAACCAGCGCGACCTCGAAAAGCTTGAAGTTTTTCAAAATCCAAATGTGGTGTTAATTCAAAACGAAAAATGTTTTTATAAATAATTTGGGTGTAAGAGCTGTAAATAGTGAATTCATTTAAATAATAAAGAGGCTTATTATTCGAAAAAAACATTATTCCGTAAGAAAGTGATCTTTTGTTGTCAACTGCTTCGTTAAGAATTAAACCATTGGAAAAACTAATAATATGAGTTTGTGAAACATAGTCGCTGTTGTTAATCCAATTAAGTCGATATTTTTGAGTTAATTCATAATTAAAATCGAGTGACGAGAATATTCCTGTTCCCTTGTCTGCAGTTGCGTAAAAATCTAATTTAGGATTGATGGTTAGCCTGTTAAGCTTTGCTTCACTTTTTAAAGTTAATGAATGTGAAATTTTAAGAGGGCTTTTTAGTTCAATTCGTGGTTGAAACGCTAGACTCACATCACCTAGTTTTCGAAATAATCCAACAGTAGCCCCGTAGTTTTCTTTACGACTAGTTTTTTTTAAATAAGCAGTATCTTTGATTTGTCTTTCAGTAGTTTCATCGTATGACGAAAATTTGAGTTGCCAGTATTCTTCAAGATTCGGCAAACGTAGAATGCCATTCAGTGCAATTTCATTTTTAATTTCTTGGCCTTCATTTGAAGATGTTCTGTTTTCTAAAATTAATTTTGAAGGATTCTTTTCTTTTTTAAGCTGTTGTCCAGTAATATACAGATCAATTGACTCAGCGACTTCATCAAACCACTGTGCAATACTTTTATTTGTGTTGAGTAAAAAATTTTCTATTTTATTTTTATCGTTCGAAGATTTTTGTGCAAAAGCGAAAAGAGCTAGAAGAAAAAATGTTATAAATAATCTTCGTTTCAAAAATATCCCCAAATAAATGATTGTCAGTTGTTATCAATTAATCATAGTCTTTAAATGTGTCTATTAACAATATGGTTTTAATAATATTGGTGTATTTAACAGGAAGTTTAGCTTCTGCATATACACCTGTTGATGGCAAAGTAACTGTGTTGCCAGGGTTATTTTCTTATAAAACAAATTATAATCGAATTATTTCAGCTGAAGAGTCTCCCACTTTAACTAATTTTGGTTTACTAATTGGTGGAGACATTAACGACTTTAGTAGTTTAGAGATTTCAATTTTTCATATGTATAAATATTATTATAGACGCCAAGAAAATTTTGAACTTATAGAAAAAAGTCAAATTATGCATATTTCAATGGGTTACCGCTATTGGTTTGCATCAAGTTTTTCAGTGGCATTGGCCCTGTACTCTTCTTATCCAATGGATCAAG
>JAYUJM010000028.1:0-9457 GCA_043765175.1 Pseudobdellovibrionaceae bacterium
TAATTTATATTCATCAGCTCGGGAAAAATAAAGTTCCACTTGGGTTTGCATTTCGTTAATAGTGTCTGCCATCATTTTTTTTAATTGTTCAAAACCTTGACCTGTTAAGGCACTGACGAAAAGTCTTGGGAACTGTTTGATTCTAAATTGTCTTTCAACCGGTGCCACGTCAACTTTATTAAAAATATGAATAATTTTTTTGTCTTCCCATTTAAATTCTTTGATCAGGCCTTCGACCACTTCCACTTGGCGTTCCATATTCGGCGAAGCCAAATCAACAACATGTAATAAAATATCGGCCTCAGCTGATTCTTCAAGTGTGGCCTTAAAAGCTTCGATCAGTTCTGGCGGAAGCTTTCGAATAAATCCCACAGTATCAGTCACCACTGCCGGAGGGCCGTCATCTAAAAAAACTTTTCTTGTTGTTGGATCAAGTGTGGCAAAAACCATATTTTTAGCTAAAACTTGTGATCCTGTTAGGCGATTCAGTAAACTGCTTTTTCCTGAATTGGTATAACCAATTAAAGCAAAACTTGGTATTTCATTTCTTTTTCTGGACTGGCGATGCTGTGCCCGTTGAGCAGAAACTTCTTCTAATTTTTTTTTCACAATCGAAATTTTTTCTTTAGCACGACGGCGATCATTTTCTAAGGCTGATTCACCGGGGCCGCGAGTTCCAATTCCACCACCCAGGCGTGATAGTGATTCATGCCAAGCACCAATCATGCGTGGCATTTGATCTAATAATTGTGCAAGCTCGACTTGAAGTTTTCCCTCATAGGTTCGAGCACGTTGAGCAAAGATATCTAAAATTAATTGCGAGCGATCAATAATGCGTGCATTGATTTCATCTTGAAGATTTCGGGATTGAATACCTGATAACTGATGATCAATAACCACAATAGAGGCTTGTGATTCTAAAACCATTTCTTTAATTTCTTGAACTTTACCACTTCCAATGAGTGTTCCGGGATTCCAAGCAGGAAGCACTTGCACAGTTGAGGCAACAACTTCTCCGCCTGCAGCTATGACAAGTTCTTCCAGTTCACAAAGGTTTTCTTTTATTTCAGAAAGTGGTTCAGATTTTAAACCGACACCAACCACGATTGTACGATCTTTGTCTTTAATTCGATGGTCAGTAAAGCGCTGGTCTAAGCTACGCTGCGAGCTCAATTTTTTTGTTTCCTCATGGCATCTTGTCTTTTTTCAAAAATTATTTGGGCTTCTAAAGCAGTCAATACAGTTGTATTAAAAATAGTTTCTTCAGTCGTTGTTTTTTGTAAAACATTGGCTGCTCGACGAACGCCTAATAAAAATGGACCTACAACTTCGACGTTACCTAATTGCTGCAATAATTTATAAGAAATATTTGAGCTTTCTAAATTTGGAAAAACTAAAATATTTGCGCTGCCTTTTAAATTTGAATTTGGAAACAAATTATTTTGAATGTCTGCATTCACTGCAGCGTCAGCTTGAATGTCTCCTTCGACTATTAAATCGGGTCTCATTTTTCTGACTAATGCGGCTGCTTTTGCCATTTTTGCTGGAGTTTCACCGCTGCCAGTAAAATTTGAAAAACTAAGCATTGCTATTCTTGGTTTTTGCAGAAACTGTTCAGCGACGAAAGCGGTTTGAATTGCAATTTGAGCCAACTGTTCAGCTGTGGGATTAATATTAACTGTGGTATCAGTTAAAAATAATAATTTATTATCTGAAATTAAAATATTCAAACCAGCCGGGACATGATCTTTGGCTAAACCCACAGTTTGTAAAATGGGTTTTACAGCTTCAGCATAATTTGTCATCGATCCATTAACCATGCCATCGGCTAAACCTTGATCAATCATCATCGCTGCAAAATAATTTGTATTCTTCATTAAATCAGAAGCTGTTTTTTGATCGAGGCCTTTATTTTTACGACGCTCAAATAATTCAATACTATATTCAGTAAAGTGGGGATCATTAACTGGGTTTAAAATCTCAATTCCATTGAGATCCACACCATTAGTAGTTGCAATTTTTTTTATTTCATTAGCATCGCCTAATAAAATAGGTTGGCAAATATTTTCTTCAATCAGTGTTCGAATTGATCTTAATATTTTTATGCTGTGACCTTCTGGAAAAACAATTTTAGGAAGTCGACATTGCTTTTCAGCTATTTGGTGAACTTGATGAATAACTGATCGTATGAAAACTTTTTGTGGTCCTTGAATAGCTTCAAGTTGATCATGATATTTTTCCCAGTCCGTAATTTTTTTCTGCGCCACTCCAGATTCAATTGCGGCTTTGGCTACGGCTGGTGCAACAGTTAAAAGAACTCGTGTATCAAATGGTTTTGGAATTAAATAATCACGACCAAATTTAAATTTTTGTCCATTGTAGCTGGCAGAAACTGTATCTGGTACTTCTTCTTGAGCTAATTTGGCTAAAGCATGACAAGCTGCAAGTTTCATAGCTTCGTTAATTTGTGTAGCACGTGTGTCTAAAGCGCCGCGAAAAATAGATGGAAATCCTAAAACATTATTCACTTGATTTGGAAAATCAGATCTTCCTGTGGCGATGATAGCATCAGGTCTGGCGTTTCGAGCTGCAGCAGGAGTAATTTCTGGATCAGGATTGGCCATTGCAAAAATGATAGGGTCCTTAGCCATAATTTTTAACATAGCTTCAGTGACGGCTCCAGCAACAGAAAGGCCAACAAAAACATCGGCATTATTCATGGCATCAGTTAAAGTTCTTGCCTCTGTTGTGGCTGCAAATTCTTCTTTGTATTTATTCATTCCTTTTGTGCGGCCTTTGTAAATAACGCCTGATGAATCACACATTAAAACATTTTCTTTTTTTACACCCAGGCTAATGAAAATTTTGGTACAAGCGCTGGCTGAGGCGCCAGCTCCATTGACAACTAGTTTAATTTCGCTCAGTTTTTTACTGACTATATGACATGCATTGATTAAAGCAGCTCCGCTGACAATAGCAGTTCCATGTTGATCGTCGTGAAATACAGGAATATTCATTTCTTTTTTAAGAGTTTCTTCGATTTCAAAACATTCAGGGGCTTTGATGTCTTCAAGATTAATTCCGCCAAATGTGGGCTCAAGAGCTTTTACGGCAGCTATAAATTCTGCAGCAGAGCTTGATTTGATTTCAATATCAAAAACATCAATGCCTGCAAAATTTTTAAATAAAATTCCTTTACCTTCCATAACAGGTTTTGAAGCCAATGGGCCAATATTTCCTAGACCTAAAACAGCTGTTCCATCAGAAATAACAGCCACAAGATTTCCTTTAGATGTATAGTCGAAAACTTTTTCAGGATTTTTTGCTATGGCCATACAGGGGACAGCAACTCCAGGTGAATAAGCTAATGCTAAAGCTTTTTCAGTGTTGCAAGGTTTTGTTGAAATAACTTCTATTTTTCCAGGTCGAGGTTGGCTGTGAAAATCAAGGGCCTGTTTTTCAAAAGTCGATCGAGCGATGTTGTCATTTTGTGTTTGATCCAATTAAATCTCCAGTTTAGAGCGAATAGTCTATTTGAATTATTGTAAAGTTTAAGTTCTAGCAGGGTCAATTTTGATTGATGAACTACACACCATTGTTGATAAGCGTCAATTGCCAGAGCTGATTTTTACAGCTAGCATAACGACTTACAAAATGAATTGACACCTAAGGAGATAAAAATGAGTTCTCAAAAATCACCACGCGATGTGGTTATCGTTGACGGAATACGAACGCCGTTTGTAAAAGCAGGCTCAAAATTTAAAACTGTACACGCTGCGAAACTTGGACAGTCTGCTTTGACAGAACTTGTTGCACGTACAAATTTAAATACACAACTGATTGACGAAGTCATTATCGGTAACACAGGTTCGCCGTCTGATGCTGTGAACATTTCTCGAGTGGTGGCTTTAAATTCTGGTATTCCACAAAAAACATCAGCAGTCACTGTTCATCGAAATTGTGCGTCCGCTTTAGAAAGTATTTCTTCTGGATATGAACGTATTAAATCTGGAACTATGGATGTTGTCGTTGCTGGTGGAACTGAAAATATGTCTCAGATGCCTTTGATAATACCCCCGGCGATTGTTTCAATTATCGAAAAATTAGGATCTGCAAAAACAACAGGTCAACGTTTATCTGCACTTTGGAATTGGTTTAAAGCAGATCTGTCACAAATCAAAGAAATGGTGACAACGCCTCCGATGACTAAAACAAAATATAAACCTATTATTTCAATTGTTGAAGGTCTTACGGATCCTTTTGTAGGAATAAATATGATGGGTACAGCAGAAATTTTAGCCAAAGAGTGGGGCCTAACCAGGGAAGCTCAAGATGTTTATGCCTTAAAATCCCATCAAAAAGCATTCGCAGCCCAGACAAAATTAGCTGAAGAAATAGTTTCGCTTTTGGTTGAGCCTGATTTTAAAGATATTGTTACAAACGATATTGGACCTCGCGGTGATCAAACAATGCAAGCATTAGCTAAATTAAAACCAATGGTCGATAAATTAACAGGAACAATCACTGCTGGAAATGCCTGTCCATTAACTGATGGTGCAGCTATGGTATTATTAATGTCTCGTGAAAAAGCGGATAGTTTAGGATACAAACCTATGGCAAAAATTCGTGGTTATGGTTTCGCAGGGCTTGAGCCTGAAAGAATGGGTCTCGGGCCAGTCTACGCGACACCTGTTGCTTTAAAACGAGCGGGTTTAACAATGGCTGATATGGGACGAGTAGAATTAAATGAAGCTTTTGCAGCTCAAGTGATGTCTTGTCAACGTGCTTTTGATTCAGATAAATTTGCGCAGGAAAAATTTGGACTTTCAAATCGTCTTGGTGAAATCAAAGATGAAATTTTAAATGTCAACGGCGGGGCCATTGCTTTAGGTCATCCAGTAGGTGCTACAGGAACACGTTTAGTTTTAACTTTAATGAAAGAATTAAAAAGATCGAACACACAGTTTGGTTTAGCGACGTTGTGTATTGGTGGCGGTCAGGGCGGCGCAATGATTTTGGAAAATGAAGGGTAATCGATAAAATGAACGCATTAAAATTGACTGAAAAAAATGAGATCGCAACTGTTACTTTTGATTTGCAAAATGAAAAAGTAAATAAATTATCTTCACATGTGATGATTGAACTAAAAGAGCTCGTTGAAAAATTAAAATCCTCAAATTATAAAATGGTCGTTTTCAAATCGGCCAAACCAAAAATATTTATTGCTGGTGCTGATATTGAAGAAATTAAGCAGCTTGCAACGGAAACTCAAGTTCGTGGAGCCGTGACTGCTGGACAGCAAATATTTAGCATGATTGAAGATTTGCCGATGCCTACAATGGCTATGATTCATGGAGCTTGCGCTGGCGGAGGTTGTGAGATGATTTTAGCTTGCGATTACCGAATTGCTAGTGATGATCCTTCGACACGAATAGGCTTGCCAGAAACACAACTTGGAATTTTGCCTGGCTTTGGTGGCTGTGTTCGATTGCCTCGTGTTGTTGGTATTCAAGCAGCCCTTGATGTGATCTTAGCTGGAAAATTATTAAATGCTAAAAAAGCACAAAAGATTGGTTTAGTTGATTTCGTGGTACATCCTAATTTGTTAGATTCATTTACGGATTCTGAAATCACAAAAATTTTAGCAGGAACCTCTACATTAGGAACTGGTAAAAGAAGAAAGCAATTTAAAGCTAAAGGTTTTGTGGCCGGTTTATTAGAAGGATCACTTAAGGGAGTCGTTTTTTCTAAAGCAAAAAGTGCAACACTCAAAGCTTCAAAAGGGCATTATCCAGCTCCGCTAGAAGCTTTAGAAGTGATCAAGAAAACTTACGGCATGATTGATCGAGATAAAGCGATGTCGATTGAATGTGATCATTTTGTAAAGTGTGCAACAACTGATATTTCGAAAAATTTAATTCATGTGTTTTACTTAACAGAAATGGTTAAAAAATCGACGGGTATTAGTGATACAAATGTAAAAGCAAGGCCTGTCAAAAATATTGGAGTTCTTGGAGCTGGTACCATGGGCGGTGGTATTGCCTATGTTGCTGCAGATAAAGGAATTTCTGTGCGTGTTAAAGATATTTCACATGAGGCCAATGCCAAAGCTTTAAAGCATGCCTATGATTTATGGAATAAATTAAAAAAGAAAAAAGTCATTGATCAATATCAATTTACACAAAAGATGGCTCAAGTTTCGACGACTTTAGATTATTCTGGTTTCAAAAATATTGATGTCACTATTGAAGCTATCGTTGAAGATATGGGAATTAAACAAAAAGTGATTGGTCTTACAGCGCAAGCGATGAAATCAAATTCAATAATAGTTACCAATACATCTTCGTTGTCAGTCACTGAGATGGCTAAAGGTCATCCCCATCCAGAATTTTTTGCAGGGATGCATTTTTTCAGTCCAGTGCACAAAATGCCATTAGTTGAAATTATACGCGGAGAAAAATCTTCAGATGAAACAATTTCCACAGTTTTTGAATTATCCAAAAAAATGGGAAAAATGCCTGTGGTTGTCAAAGATGGCCCAGGATTTTTAGTGAATCGACTTTTATTACCGTATATGGCAGAAGCTTCGTTTTTATTGTCTGAAGGAATGGATATTCAAACTGTCGATAAAGCTTATGTTTATGATTTTGGAATGCCCATGGGACCTTTTGAGTTAATGGACTCAGTGGGTTTAGATGTCTGTGTTAAAGTTTTAAAAATATTTAAAGAAGCTTATCCAGATCGGGTCGAAACGTCTCCAATTTTTGATCTGATGGGGAAAAATAAAGATCGCTTAGGTCAAAAAACAAATTTAGGCTTTTATAAATACGATTCTTCAGGCAGAAAAACTGAACTCGATTCCAATGTTTATGCGGAAATGAATTTAGCAGCACCTAAAAATCCTTATGACACGAAAGAGTGTATCGAGCGAGGAATTTTTGCGATGGCCAATGAATGTTGTCGGGCCCTTGATCAGGATCGCATCGTTGAAACTCCACATGAAGTTGATTTAGCCATGATTATGGGAACAGGTTTTCCACCATTTCGTGGTGGGTTGTTAAAATATGTTGATAGTGTCGGCGTTAAATATATACAAGAAAGGCTCACATTTTTTGCCGAAAACAGAGCAGCAAAAAAACGACTGTCACCAAGTCCTCAATTAAAAACTCGTGTTGATCAAAATAAAACTTTTTATGTTTAAGCAGTAAAAAATGAAATTTTTTTCAGATAAAAAAATAATTTTTGTGATTTTAGTTTTAGCTCTTTTTGTGGGGTTAGATCAGTGGACAAAACAATTGGCAGTGAATCAATTGATGAATCAACCGGCGATTAGCTATTTCAATGGCTATTTTCAATTAGTGTATGCAGAAAATCCCGGTGCATTTTTAGGAATGGGCGGGGGAATGTCCCGCTCTGTGCGGTTTGTTATTTTTGGCTTATTTGTCGCGATCGGTTTAGTAGCTATGTTATGGTCAATTATTAAAAATAAAATTTCTAATATTGATTTAATTGCTTATTCACTCATTTTAGCTGGTGGAATTGGTAACGTCATTGACAGATTAACTCATGATAATGGGCATGTGATCGATTTTTTATTTATCGATTTGAAATTTCATCCTTTGGCAAAAACGGGCGTCTTTAATATTGCTGATATGATTATTGTTGCAGGTGTTTTAATATTACTTTTATTAAGTCATAAATCACAGCAGAAAAATTAGTTCAATTTTGTTTTTTTAGATAGCAATAAAACTAATCCAATCAAAGTAACTGCTGAAGCGATTAAATATGGTAATCCTGAAAATTGAAATAAACTTTCTGGGTTTGTTCCAAAACGAAAGCTATGAGTGTACACAAGCGGTGAAATGATTGAAGCTAAACTTGATAATGAAACTAAGCCTCCTTGAAGTTCTCCTTGCCGATTAGCTTCGACAGTTGCAGTCATGATGGATTGTAAACAAGGTGTTGCAAGGCCGGATAACACGCTTCCAAACATAATCGCATACATCATCCAACCCTGATTGGCGAATCCATAGAGTGCATAGGCTACGATACTTACACATACCCCTATAAAAAGAGCTTTTTGTTCGCCCCATAGAGGAACTAATTTTTTAGTCACAAACATTTGGCTTAATCCAAAAACTAAACCAACAAAGCTTAATGACAGACCCACTTGAAAAGAATTCCATGAGAATTTATACTCAGTATATAATGTCCAAATGTTTGGATGAACTTGTCCGGCTAAAAACAATAAAGCATAAACAATAATAAATATTAAAATCGACTTATGACTAAATAATCTTTTAAGTGTAGAAAAAGGATTCATTTTATTAAATTGTAAGGCTCTACGATTTTCTTTTTTTAGTGATTCTGGTAATAAAAATACACCGAATAGAAAGTTTAAAAAATTAAGAACGGCTGCTGCTAAAAATGGAGCGATAGAACTAAAGTGTCCAAGTGCTCCTCCAAGTAACGGTCCTAAAATAAAACCAATACCAAAAGCAGCGCCGACCATGCCGAAATGAGCCGATCTATTTTTATCAGTAGAAATATCAGCAATAAAAGAATTAGCCACAGTCATACTAGCACCTGTGAGGCCTGAAATAAATCGACCAAAAAATAAAAAACCTAGCGACGGAGCAAAAGCCATAAAAACATAATCTAAAGAAGCACCTAGTAAAGAGCCTAGTAAAATGGGGCGACGACCAAAACGATCAGATAAATTTCCCAATATAGGAGAGGCAAAAAACTGCATCACAGCGTAAGTGGCAATAAAATATCCAAAATATCTTGAGACCTCATTAGGGTCTTGAACAAATCGTCTGATGACATCGGGAAGCACGGGCACAATAATACCAATACCTAACATATCTAAAACAAGTGTAAAAAAAATAAATAAAATTGGCTTTTTGTGTTGAGAAGCTTCCATTATTACATCATCAAACTGAATAATTAACCTGTCATTGAATTAATTATGATTAACTCAATATGACGATGATCTAGTTATGAATAAATGAATCACCTTCTTGTTTCGTCTTTCATTTTAAAATTGATACTATGTATGCACAACGATCGCCAGAAGAAGGAAATGAATAGTATGAATAAATTCATGTTCTCAATTTTCACTGTGCTTGTTTCTGTAAATGCATTCAGCTGGGGTGCAAAGGGTCATCAAATTATTGCTTATGTTGGCGGTCAATCTGCAGAAGTCGGAAAAACCTTTTGGCAGTCGAATTTAGTTTCACTTAGGCAATTGTCGACAGTTCCAGATCGAATTTGGAAAGCTCCTGTGACAAAAACTCAAGAAGCACCTAGCCATTTTTTTCAAGTCGATTATTATTTTACACCGAGTGAATATTCAAATATTTTAAATTAGTCCTGCGTCGGCAGACTTTGGATTTTGAGAATAGGAATGATTTGAAATGGAATATGGGATAATGATGTGCAGAATTCATGAAAA
>JAYUJM010000029.1:0-47236 GCA_043765175.1 Pseudobdellovibrionaceae bacterium
ACTCTTAGTTCGTCTTCAAATAGTGTGCTCAGTAAAATTAACAATTTATTTATTGAATCTAAAAAAACAGCAGCGGGGTACGCTTTTACAGGTCACAGTAAGATTCAACTGTTAAGTCAATTTTTTAAAGAACAACAGAATTTAGTATTTCAATCACATAAAATTACGCCATTAAACTTCGGTTTAAGTTTTGAAAATTCATCTGGCATAGATGGCTTCCAGTCATCATTTTCAGTTTGGACTGATTTCGAGTTTCAAAATATAAAATATCGAGTACATAATTTTCAAACTTTAGATCAAAATTTATTTTTGTTTATTTACGAAGGGCTAAGTTATTTTTCAGACCAAGAACGTAAAGAGATGGCGGCTTATCGAAAAGGATTAAAGCGCGATCATGATTTGAAAATTTTGAAACACCAAGGTGTTGCAGCACTTATAGTTACTGAAATTTGTTACTCGTTAACTCAGCAGCCGCTCACATCAGGAGAAATAGATCTTAATGAAGCACAACTTGCAGAAGCTATTGAAAGAAATATTTTTAATTTATTTAAGAAATCTATTTTTGTGGATAAATATGGTGAAGCGTTTATTGCGGGCACACACTTAAAAGACTATATTTCAGATAAAGTCTATGATTATTTAATATTAACAATTCAAAAAATTATTCAAATGTTTAAGTCTGATTCTCGATACTTGACCTTAGGAACTGAAGTCATCGAATTAAATCAATCTGTTTTATTTACTTGTCATGTGATGTTAGCTTATCTTGAGCCAGTCATTAATTTAACTCGTGGAGATGTTTTTTCTAAGGGAAACACAAAGTATTTTGACGGACTCAATTTATTCAAAGATAAAGATCAATCATTTGAGCCTTTGTTTACTGATGCTAAAGTTGAATCTGAACTAAAACATCAAACTATTTCTAAATTAATTTTATCAGATCAAACAGCCTCTTATTTTTACGGAAAAATGACAGAATTAGTCAGTCTAAATTGGTCCATTTATATTGATCAGATTCCCATTGAAAAGTTAACTGAAGATGATTTTCAGTCAGAGCTTCTGTTGCAAAATGGAAAAACCGATTGGTTTGAATTAAGTCCACAGTTATTTTTTAAAGGAATTCAAATACGTCTTGAGGACATTAAATTTTCAAATACTTCGGGATCAAAGGTTAGCAACGGAATTATTTTTTATAAAGGTCGCCCTTATATAATAGATCCTAAATCTTTACCGAAATATGCGATGCTTGAGAAATTTTGGGAGCGTATTAAAAAAGATTCTCCTGATGGTGCAAAAGGCAAAGAAAAAGAATTTGTTCGAATTCCAAGATCAGCTATACTTGAGCTTCTCAGCTTAGCCGAAGCAGGAACTAAAATAATTACTGATAACCCGTATTGGGATGAAATATATTCTTTCTATAAAAACATTGGATCCACGCAGTCAAAATTGAAATTCCCTTCAGTATTAGAAAGTGTTTTAAAAGATTATCAAACCACAGGCACTCAGTGGATTTATGATTTATATCGTCTTCATTTAGGTGGAGTATTAGCTGATGACATGGGATTGGGAAAAACTTTACAAGCGCTGGCATTTTTAAATCAACACAAAATAGAAAATAATAAAACTTGGTCTATGATTGTCGTTCCGACATCACTTTGTTTTAATTGGCTTAACGAAGCTAAAAAATTTACACCTCTATTAGATATTGAAATTTTTTCGTCTTCAAAAAAGAAATACTTTAAAGAACAGCCCCGAGATCAACATAAAATCCTCGTTGTTACTTATGGACTATTAATCGAACACGAAGACTATTTTGCTGAAGATTTGTGGGACGTTGTTATTTTTGACGAAGCTCAAAATCTAAAAAACTTATCTTCTCGAAGAACCTCAGCTGCACGTCAGTTGAAAGCAAAATTTAAATTAGCCTTATCAGGAACACCTTTGGAAAATAATTATTTAGATTTTTTTTCCATTGTTGATTTGGTTTTGCCTGGTAGTTTAGGTCCGTACAAGTATTTTAATGAAACTTTTGGTTTAGGAAAAATAGTGGATCAAGAAAGTTTAATCCAGCTTAAGCGTAGAATGAAACCAATTGTTTTGCGTCGAACGAAGAGTTCTGTGAATTTAAATTTGCCAACTAAAACTGAAGAATCTTATTTTTTAGATTTTACAGAACAACAGCTCGAAATTTATAAAAAATTAGCATTAACTCATAACGATCAGATAACACAGTTGATTAAAGAACAGGGCGCGGCAAGTTCACAAATTGCGATGTTGACAGCGCTACTAAGGCTTCGTCAGGTCTGTTCTGATCCGAATGGAGTCCCACAAATTCAGTTCAATGAAGTACCTCCAAAACTAAGTTATATTATTGATTGTATTCATGAACATTTAGAAAATGGACGAAGTGTTTTAGTCTTTACACAATTTTTAACTACACTTGAAAATTTGTCTAAATTGTTTGTTAAAAATAATATTCCGTTTGCAACAATACACGGCGCAGTCAGCAGTAAAAATCGCAGTATTGTATTAGATCAATTTCAAAATTCAAAACAGCCACAAGTTTTATTGATGACTTTAAAAACAGGCGGAGTTGGTTTAAATTTAACCAAGGCTTCTGTTGTTTATCATATTGAGCCATGGTGGAATCCTGCAGTCGAAAATCAGGCTACGGATCGAGTGCATCGACTAGGTCAGACAAACGAAATACAGGTCTATCGCTTAATTATGAAAGATTCAGTAGAAGAAAAAATTGAGCTTTTAAAATTACGTAAAAAATCTTATTTTGATTCACTGTTTTCAAACGAAGAAGCAGTAAGTGGAGCTAATCAACAAACAAGTGGAAGTTCAAATTACTTATCATTAGACGATTTTAAATTTTTATTAAGTACATAAGCAGCAATAAATATAAAGATTAAACTCAGCAGTTGAGAAATACTAATTAAGTTAAATAAAGTCTTTCCTCGATCATCGTTTCTGAAAAATTCAATGATAAATCTAGATAAGCAATGTAAAAGAATCCATAGAAGAAATAATTTTCCTGATGGATTTAATTTTTTTCGTTTTTGCAAAAATAAAAATAAAACAAGCTCTGTGAACATCATATAAAGCTGAGTAGGGTGTTTGTTGTCAATCGCCCAAGGCCATTCGCAATAGCGACCATAGCAACAGCCCTCAAGAAAACAGCCTATTCTTCCTAAGACATACATCAATGAAAAGTACGGTGTTAAAAAATCAGCCCATTTAAAAAAGGGTTGATTATTTTTTTTCAAATAAAGATATCCAGTCATCAAAGCAGTCATAAAACCACCAAAATAGACAAATCCGCCATTCCAAAATTTAAAAATTAATAGAGGATTGCTTAAGTAGTAAAAAGGTTCTTCATAAATGACATGAAGTATTCTTCCACCAATAAATCCTGAAATTAAAAGCAGACTCACTAAATTAAAGGCGACATTTCGATTAAAATTGGGGTTTGCATCTAATTTTTTTGATAATAAATAAATAATAAAAGAACAACTTAAGCTTATGATCAAATAAAATGTAGGAATAATTAAGCCATAAAAACTAATCTGTGGCCACATGACGACTTTCTTTGAATAGACTTAGAATTAACGAAAATACTCCTATGACGATAGCAGTATCAGCAATATTAAAAGTGGGAAATGCATAATTCTTGAAATGGAAATCAATAAAATCGATAACATAACCATAAAGAAGTCGATCCAAATAGTTACCGAGTGCACCTCCAAGAATTAGCCCTAAACAGACTAACTGATGAGTATCTTTTTGAGTTAAGTTGCTTTCAACTTCAATAAAATAAACAAAACTCAAAATGATCATGCAAACTAACGGCGGAACACTCAGCATAAAAGTATCGCGGAAAAGTGCATTTGTTTTTTCTAAAAAACCAAATGCAGCGCCATAATTTCTTGCATAAGTAAAATGAAAAAAATTTTCTATTAGGGGAAAACTTTCATGTAAGCTAAATTGAGTTTGAATATAAATTTTAGTCAACTGATCAACGCAAACAACTAAAAAAGCTAATGTTAAAACTAAAGACAACTTTTTAATCATCAAGTGAGAGCCTTAACACATTTCGGACAAATTCCGTTTGTTTCTGAATTGGTAGAAATAAATTTTGAATAAGTCCAGCAGCGAACGCATTTTTCACCTTCTGCTTTGTTAGCAAAAACACTATAGCTTCCATTGATAAGCTTAATATCTGAAACAATAAAAAATTCTCTTAAATTACATTGATCATGTTTTTGATGAAAATCATTTAAATTCTTAAATAAGTCTCCATCAGCAGTCACTGTTAAATCTGCTTCAAGGCTAGCTCCGATAATTTTTTGTGATCTCAACTCTTCAAGCTTTTTCTGTGCGTCTGATCTAACTGATAATAAACTTTCAAAAATAAGATCTAGATCGGGTTTGTCCCAAATTTTTTCTTCAACTGGAAAATTTTCTAAGAAAACGGACTCTTTTTTAATGAGGTGCAAATCAGATTTTAAATGTGAGTAAGTTTCTTCAGATAAAAAACTTAATATAGGAGCCATCATAAAAATAAGTTTTGTTGTAATATAATAATAAACAGTTTGAGCACTTTTTCTCTCTAAACCATCTGCTTTCCATGTGTATAATCTATCTTTAAGAATATCCATGTAGGTCGCAGAAACTGCTACAGTAAAAAAATGATTTAAGTAATGGTATATTTTGTAAAATTCGTATTGATCGTAAGCTGCTGTCACTTCTTTGATGAGTTTATTTAATTGATGAAGCATCCATTGATCAATAAGGGGCATTTTTGAAATTTCAACAGCTTCTTTTTTAAAATCAAAATCATTGATTGATCCTAATAAAAAACGCATCGTATTTCGCATTTTTCGATAAGCTTCTGTGACACGAGTCAATTCCTCTTTTCCACAGCCCACATCATTTCCGTAGTCACCGTAGGCTGCCCATAATCGAATAATTTCAGAACCACTTATTTTTGAGATTTCATTGGGATCAACTACATTTCCCAAGGATTTACTCATTTTGCGACCTTGAGAATCATTTACAAACCCATGCGTAATAAGGGCCTTAAAAGGTGGTTTTTCTGTTGTCGACATACTTGATAACATCGAAGTATTAAACCATCCACGATGTTGATCAGAACCTTCTAAATAAATATCTGCCACTTTATTTTTGTAGCCTCTTTTAGCTTGAACAGCAGCATGGCAAACGCCTGAATCAAACCAAACATCTAAAATATCACGACCATGTTTATAACCAGATCTGCCAGTTATTTCCGATGCAGGTGTTGTATAGAAAGCTTCAATTCCACCTTGCTCAATGACCTCAGCGGCTTTTAACATGACATCATAATCTGCTAAAACTTCACCTGATTCTTCATGATAAAAAATAGGTATCGGCACTCCCCAAATTCGCTGTCGTGATAAGCACCAATCAGGTCTGTTTTTAATCATAGCTTCAAAACGCGCTTTTCCCCAACTTGGAAAAAATTGAATATCGTTCATAGCTTGGATCGTTTTTTTTCTAATTTCAGAATTTTCTTGATCAATACCAATAAACCATTGTGCTGTTGTTCTAAAAATTAAAGGCGTTTTTGATCTCCAGCAATGTGGATAACTATGTGTAAATTCAGAAAACTTAACAAGAAAACCAGTTGATCGCAATTTTTCAATTATAATAGGATTAGCCTTAAAAATATTTTGGCCCTTCATTTCAGGGTAGTTATCACTATATTGACCAGATTCATTGACTGGGCAAAGCGTTGGTAATCCATATTTTTGACCAACTCTGAAATCATCTACCCCATGTCCTGGAGCTGTGTGTACACATCCTGTTCCTGTGTCAGATGTAACATGTAATCCTAAAACGATGACTGACTTACGATCTATAAACGGATGCCGAGCTTCAGCAAGTTCTAAATCTATTCCAATAAAACTTGATAATTTTTCTAATTTTGACTGAGTTTCTTTTTCAAAAGAGTCTTTAAGTTGATCTGCAATAATATAATTTTCAGTTGTTCCTTGTTCATTTTGTGTTTTAAAAACTGAATATGTGAGTTCTGGATGTAAACAAATTCCAACGTTTGCAGGCAAAGTCCAGGGAGTTGTTGTCCAAATAATAAAAAAAGTTTTATCTTTTTTATCTTGTGGTGAATTTAGTTTTTTTAAAGTTGCAGAATCTGTGACTTCAAATTTTACATAGATCGATGGAGATTTAATATCATGATATTCAACTTCAGCATCTGCTAGGGCTGTTTTTAATGTCCAATTCCAGTAAACGGGTTTAACACCTTGATAGATAACCCCTTTTTTGAAAGCCCGAGCAAATTCACGAACTTCCTCTGCTTCATAATCTTTTTGCATTGTCATATAAGGATTTTCCCAATCAGCAAGTATGCCTAAGCGCTTAAACTGTTCTGCTTGATGAGTCACCCATTGGTTAGCTTCTGCTCGACAAAGAGCTAATATTTCTTGATCAGTTTTAGTTATTTTTTTATCAGCCAAGGCTTTCATAACTTTGTGTTCAATAGGAAGTCCATGACAATCCCAACCAGGAATAAATGGCGCTGAAAAACCCTTCATTGATTTATATTTAATAATAAAATCTTTTAAATTTTTATTAAGTGCATGCCCAATATGAATTGAACCATTAGCATAAGGCGGTCCATCAGGCATAGTAAAACCAGGACCGTTTTCATTTTTTTTCTGAATTTTCTGGTAGATATTATTTTTTTCCCAAGAGTCAATGATTTGCGGTTCTTTAATTGGCAAATCACCTTTCATAGGAAAATCAGTTTGCGGTAAACGAATAGTGCTTTTGTAATCTGGTGTATTTTGCATAGCTAAAGCCTAGCAGAATACACCTTTGAATTCAAAGAATAATGTTCAATCTTGAAATAACCTATTGAATGACTATTTCAAAATTGACTACATTCATTAAGACAGAATCTTTAACAGTTAAGATACCAGTGGCATCTACTGAATAATCTACAGCAGAAAGTAATACTTTAACGGAGCCTTCTTTTATTAAAGTAATGCTTTTGACTTTTTCAGTAGTTGGCTTGAAACCGATACTTGCTACTAGGTTGTATTTACTTTCAATAACGGTTTCAAAACGTCTGGATATTTCACCAAGCTTTGCAGACATTTCAGAACTTGTTCCGCAAATTGGACTTAAAATAAATTTTTGATCTCCAAAGACTGCTTTCATTTTTGTAAATGACGTATCATAGCTTTGAGTGTCACTTAAACCTGAACAGTTTGAGGTGTTTACCGAAGCTGCAACTAAATATTTTCCACTTGTTAAAGTTTCTAAAGCTTCTTTCATTTTTGAAAATACTGTTTGACGATCAGCTTCGATCGAACCATAAACTTGAGACATCCATGCAGAATTTTTCGTGTAATAAGATTTTCTTTTTAGTTGGATGTCGAATAGTCCGTAATGAATGTCTTTTTTGATTGAGTTAACTTCACTACAAGAATACTCTCCAGTATCTCCAAAATCATAGTCATGTAAATGATAATTTTCATTTGGATATAGACTCAAATTATCTCTAGCTTGGTATTTATTGTAAAAATCGCTGCAACTATTAAAATAAGTTTCCGGAGAGTATACACCCCTTTTACAGTTTTCATCATCGTATCTTCTTCCAGAATCCTGTGCTCGAGCTTCAACAAACGACCGGCATTCATTTTCTGTGTGCCATATGCTACCTTCTTTATACCACTCAGCTTTTTCTGATCTATAAGCATAATACCAACCAATAAAGGGTTTTCTACTTGCTAATTTAATCTTTTTTTCTTCTTCATCAGTTCGTACAACTTTTACAGCACCACCACCTGGCATTTGATCAGAACCACGCATTAAATGATTATAATCGTCTCTGAAAAATGTATCTAGATCATCTTCATCTGTTAAAAAATAAACAAGTGTCAGAGAATCTTTTTTAAAGAAACGAGTCGCCGTTTCGTCAGTTAATCTTAAACCGAAGCTGAGCAAAGGCCGTTCGAAGTCAGAGCCATTTGTGCCGATGCAATCACTTGTGTTAACGCAAGTCACATATTTTTTTATGTTTGCTGAAACATCATTAAAAGATTGATCTGTAGATTCTAATTTATAAACTCTTGCCGCTTGATCTAGTTCTCCTTTTTTAACTCGGGTTTGTAAATTTCGCTCGTTACCATTAACAGCAACATACGATCTGATATAGTCATCCATCGTTATAATCATAATTTCTGCTTTTTTTCCTTTTAAAGAACTAATCAGTGAATTAATATTGTTTCCTAAATTAGTTTGTGAACTTCGCATAGAGCCAGAATTATCGATCACCATCATTACTTTTAAATCAGCCTGTGATTCAGTTGTCTTGGATGTGACAGCTAATAATTTTGTATATTCGTCAGGTTTCACATTAAAGTTAGTTTCTACTGATGTGCTTTCTTGATTGTTATTATCAACAGCGAAAATTTTAAATTTATAATCACCTGGTGATAAGTTACTATAGGCTATTTCAGCATTTATTTGTGATTGTATCGGTGTTGCGCTATAATTTTTTTGTTCTTCAGTGCTTGTTGGACCAGTTAAAATAAGTTTAATTGATTTTATTCCTGAGATATCGTTTGCTTTGTAATTCAATTTAATATTATTTCCATGCGGTGCGGTTGTTGGCTGACTAACCAGTAGATTACTTACTGTTGGTGACATTTTATCCACTGTAAAAGTGAATTGGTTACTTGAGGCTTTAGGAACAGCCACTGTGCCATCTTTATTTAAACCAGTTGCCACTATTTTTACAGTGTAAGTTTGTTTATCTTCTAAAGTGCAATTATTTTTAGAAAAAAGAGGATTGTCATCGCTGCATTTTACAGCTGAGCCTTGTAATATTTCATAGTGATAAGCTGTCGCATGAGTTGAATCTGTATGATAGATTTTAGGATTTAAACTTCCCACTAACCAATTAGGATTTAACTGATTAATGTTTACCGGGGAAACGCCAAGAATTGAAAAGTCTCCTAGGGTAAGGGCCTCTGTCATTGTCCATGTTTTCTCGTGAACTATAGATTTATTTTGTGCTTTATCAACTGCAAATACTTTAAATTTATGTGTACTTTTTGATAACCCAGTTGGTGAAGTTGCCACACCATTTGAACAATCTGTAACGCTTTTAACATCATCGAAAAAGCACTCGATTCTATCAATACCAGAACTTGGGTTAGCATCACTATAAGTAAAACTGAAAACTCCGACACTGTCTGTTGTATTTGTTGTGGGTTCCTTTGTAATTATAATAACCGGTGCAACAGTATCAACTAAAAAAGTAAATTGAATTGTATCCGATTTGTTCTTAGCCATATCAGTTGTGCATGCATATATAAGGTGATTGCCTTCAGTTAAGTTTTGCAAAACTAATTTGGGATCACACGGTTTAAATTGATCAGAAGAATCAACAGAACATTCCCGACCCAAAATATTATTAGCATCAGTTGCAATAATATCAAATTCTGAAAATTTTGTATTAATAAGCTTTGAGCCTTTGATTTCAACTATAGGTTTTGTGGTGTCTAGAGTGATGCGGTCCAGTACACAAGGGCCAATTTTAAAGTTAGAGGCCTCTTTAAGATCTTGATTTTTATATTTATATAAGACAGAAACTGATTGATTCGAATCAATTGATTTTAAAGTGTATGGCACAGCCGATCTAAATGTTTTCCAATCAGGAGTTCCTGTACATTGTTCATCAGTAAATAAAGCATATTCTAAAACTGTTTGAGCTTTATCTGGTTCTAGTGTTAATAAAACTAATGGTGAATTTGTGAATTCTTCATCGCCATTAATTTGCATTGAGCCATTTCCAAGTGGAGCTATACTAGAGGCTTGATAAAACTTTGTTTTTGCGCAATTCTAAAATACGAAAATTTGAGTTGAAGATAATAATACTAATAAAACTAAAATTTTATTGCGTTGATTAAAGTTAAAATTTTTAAATGGCTTCACAGGCTCCCCCTTGAGTTATAGTCCAATCGGTTAGTCTAGGAATTACTTAAGTTTTTTTCTCGTTATTGCTTATTTCATTAAAAGTCGTTTTATTTTGAGATAGCTAGTTTCAAAGTAATGCATCTTAAAAGATCCTTTAAGTTAAAGTCTGTGTCAAAAAAGACCGACACAGGACTGTGAGTTTTAAATGGTTAAAAACATTTTTTGTAATAGGAGCATTTTTTTTTGCAGGTCGACATTTGTCATCTTCAACTAATTCAACTAATATTGTGACTCAGTCTTCGCTTCGTGCAATTGCTTCAGTTTATGAACAAGTTACTCAACCAGATAAAGTTTCAAAGAAGCCCAAAAAAGTGAAAGAAATTTTTAAAATAGATTGTCGTTCTCTGAGATTAGCAAAACAGAATGAATCGCATCAAACGATTGAAGACAGGGTTATTGATCAAAGTTCTGAAGTTGTTCTTCTGAAGTTTGAAAACTGCAAAAATAATGAATTTTCAGATTTAAAAATATTTAATGAGGTCAATGGTTACAACGCAGAAATTTACCGACATAATAAAATAATTGTATCCACAGACTTTATTCAGTTAAGTTCTGCTGAAAATTATTTAAAGTTAGAATTTAGCTTAAAGCCCGAGCAAAAAGTAACTCACCAAATAAAAATAACTCGCCATTTACAATAAGTGCTTATTGAGATGATTTTAGATGACTTCATAAGTTAGTTTTCTTAGTTTAATTCGCTGTGGAGAAACATGAACAGCGACACTTCGTTTAAAAAAAAATCTGATCTGCATTTGCCAAGAAAAATTTGGCATATGGGAGGGGTTTTAATTTTATATTTAATTTGGACAAGATTTAGCTACCCAATAAATATTTATATTTTTGCTGCAATTTGGCTGGCATTTGTGCCGCCGGACATTTTCCGTCAATATTCTATAAGGTTTAGAAATTATTTCAATCAATTTTTTAAACTCATTATGCGTTCGAGCGAAGTTGATAAGCTTGCAGGGACGACTTATTTATTAACAAGTGTTTTGTTCATATCAATTTTATTTTCTTCTACTATTGTATCACTTAGTTTGCTTTTTTTAGCCTTTGCAGATCCACTCGCAAGTTACTTTGGAATTAAATTTGGACGTCATAAAATTTTCGGTCATAAATCAATAGAAGGGTTTTTGGCTGCATTTGTAGTTTGTACAGGTATTACATTTTTAAGCCTAAAAAATCGAGTAGAATCAGGAGATCAATTTTTTCTACTTGTAGCTTTATCTGGTCTTTGTGGAGCATTAGCAGAGCTTATTCCGATTGGTAAAATGGATGATAACTTTACAATGCCCATTCTAAGCAGTATCTGTTTGTATTTTTTATTTATTTTCTTTAATATCCCTTTATAAGTAAAAAATAAAGGATCAGTTATGTCAGATCAATTTAATGAACTCGAAGAAGTCACATCAACAGGTAAAAGATTAGGGATGTATGTTTATATTTTGCCAAATATGATGACTATCGGAAATCTATTTTGTGGATTTATTTCTATTATTTCAACTTTCAAGGGTGACTTCAAAACAGCTGCTTTAGCAATCGTTGTGGCTTCGATATTTGATACTTTAGATGGCCGTTTGGCGCGGCTTACGCGTGCAACAAGTAAATTTGGTGCCGAGCTTGATTCACTTTGTGATTTGGTTAGTTTTGGTGTGGCTCCAGGAATGTTAATGTACCAGTGGGCATTGAATCCTTTTGGTCGTTTAGGTTTGATGGCTGCTTTTTTATTTGCGGCTTGCGGAGCTTTAAGATTAGCTCGATTTAATGTTCAAGTGGGAGTTGTTGAAAAAAATTATTTTCAAGGTTTACCGATTCCTATGGCAGCGGGCATTGTGGCCTCATCCTATTTAGCTTTTGATGATATGAGCTGGGAACCCTCAGGAAGCATCCCACTTTTATGTATGACGATTCTATTAGCTTTTGTCATGGTTTCAAATTTTAGATACCGATCATTTAAGGATCTTGATCTGAAGCAACGATTGCCATTTAGATACTTAGTTTTAGGTGTCATCATTTTGTTCTTGGTCGCTCTTCGACATGAAGTGATGCTTTTTGTTTTATTTTTTTCTTATGCTGCACTTGGTGCGATTTTTGGCTTTATGCGACTCGGAAAAAAACAAAAGCAATTACCTTCAAGTGTTTATGCTCCGGCTAAAACAAATGAAAATGATTTACAAGAGGAAGAAGAAGGTTAACTATTGTGAAAACTTGGATTCGACCATTAAATATTGGTATAGTTGGTGCTACTGGTGTAGTCGGTGAAACTTTAGTAAATCTTTTAGAAGAATATGCTCATCCCATTAATGAATTTAGACCTTTTGCAAGCGACAAATCCAAAGGACAAAAATTTTTTTTAGCTGGTACTGAATGGGAAGTTCAATCACTGTCTAAAAACTGCTTTGAAAATTTAGATATTGTCTTTTTTTCATCTGGAGATGAAATCTCAGAAGAATGGGTTCCTTTGGCAGTTCAATCAGGAGCTTTCGCTATAGATAATTCAAATGCATTTCGAATGATTCAGGATATAAAATTAATTGTGCCAGAGGTTAATGGTGATTTGATCAATTCAAAATCAAGCCCTCAAATAATTTCAAATCCAAATTGTTCGACGATTCAACTCACTGTGGCCCTAAAACCACTCAGTGATGCCTTTGGAATAACTGACGTTACTGTGGCCACATATCAAGCAGTCAGTGGCGCAGGTCTTCCTGGTTATCAAGAACTATTAGATCAAACAAAAAATTATGCACATCCTGAGCAGGATTCTAAAGTTTTTCCCAAGCAAATTTTATTTAATTGTATACCTCAAATTGGCGGATTTTCTATTGATGGTTTTTGTTCAGAAGAAACTAAGATCATGAATGAAACTAAAAAGATCATGAGGCTCCCTCAGTTAAAGGTATCGGCAACTACAGTTCGAATTCCAGCATTAAACGGTCATTCAGAAGCTGTTTGGGTAACGCTAAATAAATTAACTGATCGCGAAACGATATTAAAAACTATGGATCAATTTCCTGGTTTAGCAATGATGGATCAAGATTATCCAACAGCGCTTGAAGTTTCTGGCGAAGATCCTGTTTTTGTTGGCCGCGTTCGTCAAGATCCAGGGAATCCTTACCGATGGTTAATGTGGATTGTTTCAGATAATTTAAAAAAAGGTGCGGCATTAAATGCACTACAAATCGCAGATTTGTTATTTGCAGGATAATTGTTAATTTTTTGACAATATGAATTGAGCATGGTGCAATATTTTTAATGAAATTAAATCGATGGCTCGTATTTCTTTTTTCCTTTTTTATTTTTCTTCAAGTTTCTAAAGCAACAATTACAATTACATCAGTCAGCGGTGCAAGTTACGTCGAATCGGAAGCTAATGGAAGCTTTACGATATATGGAGGAGTCGCAGGAAGCTGTGCCTCAACGGATGGAGTATCAACTTGTAATAGTTGCACAGGTACCAGTGCTTCAGTAATTCCTGCAGTTCCATGTAATCAAAAAAGTGTTTATCCAAGTTTGCAAATAGTGGTTTCATTTAAAAGTACGGTAGCGCTTGCAAATTATAAAACTCAGATTGCAATTGAAAATGCTGCTGGACTTGATGTGAACCTGCCTCTAGTTTTTAAAACAGCGGCAGCTAACGAAGTTCAAACTTTGACTTTAACTTGGTTAAATCTTTGTAATAATGACGCCGGATTAACAAATTGTACGCCAGCAAGTGCAGAAGCTGCCTTTTCAAATACGAATAAAAAAATCAAGGTTTTAGTTGATGAAAGTAATAATGGAAGTTTTGAAGAAGCTGAAAAAGTATCTTTTGATGCTCAATTTCATTTTATAGACACATCTGTTTCTGCTAACGTTTCACAAGATTTTTGTACTGCGCCTAGTTCATTGTCTAAAGGAATGTGCGGTTATCAATTAGGCGTTGGAGATTCTAAAATTTATTTACAAAATCTTTATGGCAGCTCTAGTTCCGGTGGAGCGCCTGCAAAAACCATTTCAAATGCACCTGATTGGTTTGGCGTTGTTTTAATGGCTCAAGATACAAGTGCCGTGAATAATATTACAATAGGAACAGCGACAAATACTAAAGTGTTAAAATACAATTCAAGTTATAATTTGGATGAAAATGTAATTGATGGCTTAACAAATTATACGAATTACTGTGTCTTAATGGGTAACATTAATAAAGCACAAAATATTTTTAAATTTAATAATACTGGTACATTGTCAGCGATAGCTTCGAATGTCTGCGCTTCACCTTCTGAAGTAGTTGGTCTTTTGTCAGATAAAAGCTGTTTCATATCAACAGCAGCTTTCGGCTCTGATATGGCCGATCAAGTTCAAATACTTCGAGAATTTCGTAATCAATTTTTGTTAACGAATCATTGGGGAAAACAATTTGTAAAAAAATATTATGAATTAAGTCCCCCGATAGCAAATTTAATTAAACAATCTGAACCCTTAAAAGCCTTAGTAAGAATGTTATTATATCCTTTAATTGCAGTGAGCTGGTTATTTGTTTATATGGGTTTTGGAATAAGTGTATTTATTTTGTTTCCTTTTTGCTTAATTATTTTTCGATTGGCAAAAAAATCAAATCGTAAAATGAGAGTGCTATGATTAAATTTTTTATTTGCTTTTTTGTATCACTTCATCTGAATGCACAAAGTAAAAAAATACAGCATCCAGCAGCGCAGTCAGAGGGTTTAACTCGAATAGATGCTGAAGGAAATTATATTTATGATGTGAATGATGAGCTTCGTAATAATGCTTTTCATTTCCGAATAGGTTCTGTTAATAATCCTGAAGTCAGTGTTGAAATTAATCAGTATAATTCAACAAACATTAGTGTCATAGAATTCGATGATATTTACTCAGGTGCATCTAAATTATCTTTAGGTTTTGAATATGAGTATTTTTTTAGTCGATCAGCAGGTCGATTTGGATTTCAAACAGGGCTAGCGCTTCAATATGCAGAAGGAAAAGGGCGTTTAGCGACTAATCCAGCTCAAGAGTCTATTGAAAATTTTAATTTCATAACAATGCTTTTGTATTTAGGACTTGTATATCGGTTTGAATACGTCGATCGTCAAAGCTTTGTGCCATATGGTTCAGGTGGAGCCGCCTATACAGTACTTGCAGAAAAGCGTGATGATAGCAGTCGTATTCGAGGTATTGGTGCTTTTGGATTTTATGCAGCCGGTGGTCTGCTTTTTAACTTGTCAGCAATTGATCGTGAGACAGCTATAGATTTTCGTTCTGAATATGATATTTCAAATTTCTGGATTAATCTTGAAGTGCGAGCCGTTCAAGTAGAATCGCCAGCTTTCAAATATGTGAATCAGTTTATTCAAGGAGGATTTTCGTTTGATTTCTGATTCGCGAAAATCTGAAGCTTTAAGACAAGCTCAAATGAGAATTAAATTTACTGTCAGTTATGACGGTACCGATTTTTGTGGTTGGCAGCGACAGAGTACTCTGCGTGAACACAATAAAACTGAAAAGCCAAGTCTATGTCGAACGATCGAAGAGGCTCTTGTAAAAACTTTTAAACACCCAATATCACTCAGCGCATCAGGCAGAACAGACGCAGGAGTTCATGCGATTGAACAGGTTTGTCATTTCGATACATTGCGTACTGAAAAACAAATGTTGGGCTGGGACTTAGGTCGAGCTTTAAAAAATAAATTACCACAGTCAATTGTGATCAAAAAAGCATGGATTGCGCCGAACGATTTTCATTCAACACTGTCGGCAGCTAGAAAAACATATCGATATTTAGTTTATAATAACGAGATCCTAAGTCCTTTCGCAGCACGTCAAATGGGTTGGATGCGCCAGAAGTTAGATTTAGATTATTTGAACAATATTTCTTTACCTTTGATGGGCCAAAAAGATTTTAAAAGCTTTCAATCAGTAGGAACGCCTGTAAAACACACAATAAGAACAATTTTCAAAGCCGAGTGGACCTGGAAAAATCCTGAAGTTGCTCAATTTACAATCACAGGATCTGGTTTTTTAAAACAAATGGTCAGAAATATTGTCGGAACACAGCTTTTAATGGCTCGAAAAGGCTTTGATTCTGATTACCTCGAGCAAATCATCCAAAAGAAGGATAGAAAAGCAGCTGGAGCGCCAGCCGAAGCTCAAGGGCTGTATTTAATGAAAGTTTACTATCCGCTAGACCTTGACAACCGGTGCCGAGAACTTTAAAACACTCCTTCAGTGTTTTTTTTTGGTACGGAGAAATTATGAAAACTTGGAACGCAAAAACAGAAGAAACCGATCGTAAATGGTTCATAGTCGATGCCTCAGGACAACGTCTTGGTCGTATTGCAACTCATGTCGCTAGTATATTACGTGGGAAAAATTTACCTACTTTTACACCTCATGCAGATGCCGGTGGATTTGTCGTGATTATCAATTCAGATAAAATTGAGATGACTGGTAATAAATGGAACACAAAAAAATATTACAGACACTCACGCTTTTTTGGATCATTAAAAGAAAAATCAGCAGAACAAATGAAATCTGATGATTCTACTTTTATTATTTCAGAAGCAGTTCGTGGAATGTTGCCAGTGAACAAATTATCAAAAACTTTAATTAACAAATTAAAAGTATACACTGGAGCTGATCATCCTCATGCAGCACAAAAACCAGAAGCTTATACAATTAAATCTAAGGCGAAGGTGTAATAATGGCCGCAGCAGCAGTCGAAAAATTTTACTATGCAACTGGACGCAGAAAAACAAGTTCTGCACGCGTTTACTTAAAACAAGGTAAAGGCAAAGTAACTATAAACGGTAAAAAATCAGATGATTATTTAACTCGTTTACAATCTCGTATGGTTATCATGCAACCAATCGAATTATTAGGCCAAGCTGAAAAGTTTGATTTAAAAATTACAGTAGAAGGTGGCGGAGAGTCTGGACAAGCTGGAGCTATTCGTCACGGAGTAACTCGTGCTTTAATAGCATTTAATGAAGAATTTAAAGCTGAACTTAAAAAAGCAGGCTTTGTTACACGCGATCCTCGTATGGTTGAAAGAAAAAAATATGGTATTCGTGGAGCTCGTCGACGCGGTCAGTATTCAAAACGTTAAAATCGTTTTGTTATATATGTAATTACAAAAAGCCTGTGGAACACAGGTTTTTTTATTTTCATGTAGGTCGATTTTGTCGTTCAAGTTTAAATATTATTTTTTGTAAATCTTGTGTTTCCTGCGCAAGTAACTTTTCAAATTCAAGACCTAAAATAATATAATTCATTTGAGGATTAATTTTCATAAATTTAATTTTAGCTTCGACATTCTCAGCAGAAAACTCATCAAGTTCAATTTTTAATGAAACCAAATGATCCATTTTGTAATAGTTCGTGAAAGGCTCATATGAGTTCATCAAAATATGAATTCGGCATCCTCCCAAGCTGATATCAACAATTTGTGCTTTTAAAGATTTATTTCGATCAAAAACTATTTTTTGGATTATATTAGAATAAACATTCACTCTAAAATTGTCACGTTTCTGTATTTGGTATTTTTTATCTTCAGACATCGATCAGTCCATTTTTACTGAGAATATTTTTTTTATTCAATCGTGGCGTACGTATCCAAGTGACTTCGTTTTTATTATGGTACAAATGAACAATCATTGAGTGATCAATCACTAAGAATTTTTCCAGTTCTTGATACGGACAGTTTCCTTTAAATTTAATTGTACAAATAAAATTTTCAATTTTACTGTGACTCATCCAATACTGAATCATTTCATAAATTTTATCTGGTGTGCAAATGAGATCAGAAAAAAACCAAGTGGCATCAGTATAATCGGTAGGATTCAGTTTGAATGCATCAGCATTTTTATGTTCTATGTTTTTAATTTTATTTATTTTATCTGCTAACGGAGCACGATCTATAGAGTAAACCTTTTGCAAACGCTGGCTTAAAACCCAAGTCCAGCCACCAGGACTAGAGCCAACTTCAATGGCTATATCATTTGAATGAATTGGAATATTATAAGCTGTGAATAGTTCCCAAAGTTTTAAATACGCTCTATTGGGAGGGGACTCTTTATCCTCGACGAACTCATGCCAACCAAAAGGGAATTTTTTATATGTATTTTCAGACGTAAATATAAGATTCTCAGACATCAACCAAGCAGTAAATTTAAAATCAAAATCATGATTTATTTTATAGACTATTCGTTTTAGTTCAAAATTTCTAACTTGTTTACTGATATTCATTCCAAAATTACTTTTAACTGCTGGAAAATAACAGCCTCGATTCTTAAATGATTTTAGATATTCAATTCCAGAATTAATTGATAATATTGTTCGCGAATTACAGTTTAGCCAAATATCTTGAGTCCAAATAAGGCTTGAAACAAAATCGAAAGACTTTCGTTGCTCACTTGAGTCTATGATGATTATGGATTTCAAATCTTTAGCAATTAAAATATTTTTAAATTTGAGCTCGCGTAAGAGCTCTTCTTTAAAATCAATGAAAGGTATAAGTACAATAAAACTGTCGATCATTTTGATATTCATCGTAAATGCAAATATAATAAAGTTCTAGTACATACTTTAGCATTCAGATTATAAATAGTCTAAGCTGCCATTTTCTGCGCTGGTTGAAGTAATCCATTTTGATTAAGTGAATTAATTGTAATGTTCCAAAAATTTTCTTTGATGGCAATCTCAGAGGCACTGAATCTAATTTTAGGAAAACTACTATTATAGAAAAAATTACAGAAATCATTTTCGCTGCTTACTTTAACCATTTTAAGTAATAAATTGAAATGATTTTGTGTGAATTGCGTATTGATTAACATTTTTCGAAGTGCTGATTCTGGTGTTTGGTTTAAAAATTGATGTGCCAAGTTTGCGTCATATTTTAAATTCATAAAAACTCCTTTGAATTTAGTACTTTATTTTCGTTACTTAATATTTCGGTCTTTAATACTGATAAATGTAGGGCGTGTGAAAAAAAATGTGAAAACGAATATAATAACAATAAGTGTATCAAAATTTGACATACTTGTATTTTATTCACACTATTTTTAACAGACTGGAATGTTTTGCTAAACTCCTATAAGTTAGGACATTCAAATAAAGTGAGGATCTGTGGACAATCAATTTGATAGTCAATCTGCTCGGTATGAAACTTCAGCACAAACGTATCGAGAAGAATTATCACTCAAAAATATGACGCAAATTTTATTTCAAAATTGGGCTTTGTTTTTATTATTGTTTATATTGTTTTCAGTTTTATCGACTCTTGTGTACCAATTTAAAATTCCCTACCAATCTCTTGGGTCTATTATCATTAATGATTCAAAAAACAGTTCCTTACAATCTTTTGCAAATCAGTTTACAAGTCAAAATTCAATAAATAAAACGAACGAAGCCAAAAAAGCGAATTCATCAGTGCAAAAAAATATTGAATACTTATCAACTGTAGATTTTTTAGGACAACTTATTTTAAAGTTAACTGAATCAATTGATGTCAGCAATTTAAATGCAGAAGAAATGAAAGGTCGATCAATTTTTTTAAATACTATTTTAAAAGGACAAAAATTTTCTCAATTGTCAGTTGAGGAACAACTTAAGTCGATTAGCATTTTAGATCAAATTCTAAAAGTGAGTTTAAAAAGTGATTTCCAAGCAGATGTTATTGTGAAATCTATGGATAAAAGTTTAGCTTACTTTGTCGCAAAAAACTCATTAGCTTATATTTTAGATAACTTAAAGCAGCTTGAAAAAAATGAAGTATTAAAAATTAAAACATTTTTAACTGAACAAAAAAGTATTCATGAAAAAGAAATTCAAGAGCTGAACAACAAATTATCTGCATTTCAATCAAAACCGGAAAATTTAATCTCGTTAAGTGCAAACAAAGTTGGCGACTATATTTCTGAACTCATGATGAGAAAAAGTGAAATTAAAATGAAAATTTCAGAGAATACAAAAATAATTGATACTTTAACTTCTACTTTATCTGGTCGACGTGATAGTGCACTTTATGGAAATACTGGGCGTATTCAAGTTTTAAAAATTGAAAATGAAATGATGCAATCCAAGTTAATTGATTTACAAAAATCAGTTGATCAAATGATGAGTCGTGCTAAAATTATACCTACAGTAAGCTTAACCTATGATGAACTTAAGAAAAAAATTGATTTCGAATTTGAAAAATTTAAAGACACCAGTGCACAGCTTTCAAAAATTGATGCCGCAGATTTATCGATCAATAATAAATTTGAAATTTTAGAAAACCCTCGCTTAGATCGTGTTCTACCAATTTTAAACCCACTTGTGCTTGCATTAATTTGTTTATTTTCGGCTTTGGCTTGGGGTTGTTTGATTATTTATATTAGAACTATTTGGGATACAAAATATATCACAGCTGAACACAGTCGAAATGTAGTTGTTGTCAATGGCCACTCATTAGATCCAAGAGTAATCATCGAAAATACAAAAATAAAGTTCAGTTTAATGAATCACACTATTCAGAATGAAAATGAACAACTCAAGAATCATAAAAAAATTGAATTCGGCATAAAAAATTCACGTGCAGCTAACAGCGATGACAGCAGTCAATAAAGACTTTCCAAGTTCTTGGGTGAAATTTGAATCTGGCTTGTGTATAAAGTGCAAAGGTGTTTGTTGCACTATGCCTGTCGAAGTTAAGTCAGCTGATCTTATTCGGTTAAACATAGCTAGTGTTGATGAATTACAGCAATCAGTTAAGAAAACGGCAAAAAGACTTAAAAAATTCGGAGTTATCAGTTCATATCGCGAAGGAACTGATTTATTTATGTTATCTCAAAAAACTAATGAAGATTGCTATTTTTTAGATTCTAAAACAAGGCTTTGTACAGTTTATGAGAACCGACCTGAAACGTGTCGTGATTTCCCTACTCAAGTCGGTCCTCGAGTGTCATATTGTCCTTTTAAGAAACGAGATTAGCATTTATGATTAAATTAACTCAGACAGTACAAAAAGGTGGATGTGCAGCAAAAATTGCTGCCACAGAGCTTCGAGAGATTTTAAGTCAGGTGCAGTTTCCTAAAAATTCTGAAAATGTTTTAGTCGATGGACGACATATGGATGACGCAGGAGTTATCAAAATTAATTCAGAGTTAGCATTAGTTCAAACATTAGATTTTTTTACTCCTGTTGTCGATACCCCTTATCTTTTCGGTCAAATTGCGGCAGCCAATGCACTCAGTGATGTCTATGCTATGGGTGGCATTCCTAAAAGTGCGATGGCCATTCTAGCGTTCCCATTGAGCACTATGGAAAAATCTGTCATAAAAGATGTCTTACAGGGAGCCAGTGATAAAATTAAAGAATCTAAATCTGATTTTGTTGGAGGCCATTCAATCGATGACGATACTTTAAAATTTGGCTTGTCTGTAACAGGATATGTTCATCCAAAAAATATTTGGACCAATGCAAATGCTCAAGCTGGAGATCATTTAATTCTTACAAAACCTATTGGAACGGGCACGGCAACAGCGGCACTTAAAAGACAGGCTGTCAGTGAAATTGAAATTGAGGTAGAATTAAATTCAATGGCTCAACTGAATGATGTTTTTAGTTTGCTTGATACAAATTCTTTAAAAGCAATTCATTCTGCAACAGATATTACAGGTTTCGGTTTAGCCGGCCATTCGTTACAAATGGCTAAAGCCAGTCAGAAAAAAATAAACTACATTTTAAATCAAATTCCAGTTTTTGAGAAAACAAATCATTTTTTAGAATCGGGATTTTTAACCAAAGCACATCGTTCTAATTTTGAATATGTAAAATCTGAAATTGAATTTAAAACTGATGATCAATTAAAATGGAATATGATTTGTGATCCACAAACAAGTGGAGGGCTTCTGTTGTCTGTCGATCCAAAAATGAGTCATATCGTTCTTAATCAGATTAAAAATAAATTTACATCAGCTGCTATTATTGGACATGTTTTAGATCAACCATTTGAAAATTCAAGATTAGTTTTTGAATGATGAAACAATTTGAAAAGTTTTCGACTGAAGATGTTTTAAATCATATCTCGCAAAAAAAAATCATCATAGATGTGCGTGCCCCTGTAGAGTTTAACCAAGGTTTTATTCCTGGATCGATAAATTTACCAATATTAAATGATGATGAGCGAAAAATTATCGGAACATGTTACAAAACTAATGGAAATGAAGCGGCAACAGCACTAGGCTATAGAATCGTCAGTGATCAAAATAAATTTGATAAGCTTGTAGGTTGGAAAAAAGCTATTAGTAATCATCCTGAGGCTATCGTGACTTGCTTTCGAGGCGGACAGCGCAGTCAAATTACACAAAAATTTTTGTTTGAAGCTGGACTCAGTGTTGCTCGTGTTGATGGCGGTTTCAAAAATATAAGAAACAAATATATTGAAATTATTGAACAGTTTTGTTCGGTGGATTTGAATCATAAACTTTGGTTAATTGCAGGAGAAACAGGAAGTGCAAAAACAAAGTTACTTCATGAGCTAACGCAAATTCCACAATTAGATTTAGAGGGTTTCGCGCATCATAAAGGATCTGCTTTTGGAAAAACTAATAAACCACAGCCTGCACAAATTACCTTTGAAAACTTAATTGCACAAAATATTTATAATCAAAATCAAAAAAATACTTTTGGCTTTTTGATCGAAGATGAAAGTCGTATTATCGGAAGTAATCATTTGCCTGTTATACTTTTCGATTTTTTAAGACGTAGTTCTATCGTTAAAATTAATGAAATGCTAGAAAATCGTGTAGATCATATTTTTAGTGAGTATGTCACAGATGAAGATTCGATTTATTTACATTTTATTTCATGTATACAAAAAATAAGTCGAAAATTAGGTGGATTACGATCTACTGAATTAATTTCAGATATAGAAAAAGCACGTTTGCAATTTCAAGAAAATGGTCAAAAAACTTTAAATAAAATCTGGATCGAGAAAATGCTCGTCTGGTATTACGACCCAATGTATCAGTATTCGTTGAGCCTGCGTAATCCTAAAGTCTTGTTTCAAGGAAATTATCTTGAAGTGAAACAGTATTTAATGAATGAGTATTCTAAGAAATAGTTGCACATGTGCGCAAAATGGCGTACAATATTAGCATATGATAAGTAGAATTTGTAAACCATCGAAATCACAAAGTTTTTTTATATTTGGGCCTCGTGGATCTGGTAAATCAACATTCTTAAATCAGTTTTTTGATCAAAATGAAGTGCTTAAAATTGATTTGCTAGACCCCGCATTAGAAAATCAACTTTTGCAAAATCCGTCTCAACTTTTGTCTATGTGGCAAGTCGAAAAAAAACCTTGGATTATGATCGATGAAATACAAAAGCGTCCGGAGTTATTAGATTTAGTTCATCAATCTATCGAAAACAAAAATATTAAATTTGCCTTAACTGGTTCATCAGCAAGAAAGTTGAAAAAAAACTCTGCAAATCTATTAGCAAATCGAACTGCAGTTTTTTACATGCAACCTTTTAGTTCGGTTGAATTAGGAACTCAGTTTGATTTAATGCAAGCCTTAAAGTTTGGATTGCTACCGAAATATTGGAATTCATCAATTACTTTAGATGACCAAGATAAAATCAGATCACTTTATTCATATGTTAATACTTATTTAAAAGAAGAAGTCGCAGCTGAGCAGCTGGTAAGAAATCTAGATCCCTTCAGGAAATTCATTCATTGTGCAGCTCAATCAGACGGTCAAATTATTAATTATTCAAAAATTGAAAGAGATGCAGGGGTTAGTCATTCTCAAGCTGAACGTCATTTTGAAATTCTAATTGATACTTTAATTGGAAGTTACTTAGAACCCTTTGAAACTTCTATTCGAAAGCGACAAAGCAAAAAAAGTAAATTTTATTTTTTCGATCCAGGAGTAGTCAGAGCTTTGCTTAATTTGTCACAAGAAGAGTTAGTAATGCGTACATCTGAGTTTGGAAATTTATTCGAAAATTTTTTAACCAATGAGTTTTTTAAACTAAAAAATGCTTTTGAAAAACCCTGGAAGTTCAGTTATTTAAGAACCAAAGATGGTGTTGAAATTGATTTAATCATTGAAAAGCCTCGCGGAGAAATTATTTTAATTGAGATTAAATCAACAGATAAAATAGATCTAGAATCCGCAAATCATATTCGAAGAATTAAAAAAGATTTAAAGACAGAAGCTAGCTATGTTTTAAGTAATGATCCTTTAGCAAAAGAAGTTGAAGGCGTTCAGTTTTTGCATTGGTCAGAAGGTCTTAAGAAAATTTTTAATATCGATATTAATAATTTTGATACTGTATCTATGTGAAGCGATTCTGTTCCGGTATGAAACGTCAAATTTTTAGTGTTTTTGTGACTAGAAATGTCCTTTTGCCTATGACTATGCCAACTGTCTCAGTCTAGCTCGGCTGGCTCAGCTATAGAGCCTTTTAACTGAACACTTTGGCCAAGATTCTGCTTAGTAGAACTGTAACACCATATTTAACAATAAAGGGGTTACTATGAAAGCCAATCAAACAAATAGCTCATCAAAAGCCTTCGTTCTGTTTGCTGCTGTACTTTCTGTAGGATCATTTGCTTATTTATTTTCTGTTTCTAAGCCTAAGTTTAAATATTCTAGAAGTGACTTAGCCCCTGTTAATTATGAAATGGCTAAAGTTGCTGTTAAATTTGATCTTTATTCACTTGACGGGCGTGAAGTTAATTCTACTTATGAAAAAATAGCTGAAGAAAAAGTAGCTGCACAAGTGGCAGATAAAAAAATTGCAAAGAATGATAAGAAAAATGACAAAGCTGATAAAAAAATTGCTGATGCAAAAAAAACTAGTTCTGTTCAAACAGCACAAGATCAACAAAAAAAATCAGCACAAGCTAAATATAGTTTTTATGCTAAACAAGCCCAAGTTGCTCAACAAAATGCAAAATTAAAAAATTCGAATACAGATAAAAATTTATCAACTCCGAAAGTAAGTCCGTCTGTAAATTCACAGGCTTTTGCTCCTCAGGTTGTTGCCAATCAAAATGTTCCAGTTAAAAATCCACAAGTTAATGTTAAAGATGAAGAAAAAAATATAAAATCTATAGCTATATGGAAATCTGAAATTTTAGCTGATCAGTCTAAAGAAGTTATTTTAAAGTTTTCTGCAGCTTATAAAAAAGGTGAAGTGAAAGAAAATGATTTTAGCCAATTAACTTCTGAATTAACGACAAGCCAGGACGAAAAATTAATTGGTTTAGGTTTATATGCTTTAAGAGCAAATCCAAGTTATACTAGTTATTCACGATTAATTAAATTACAGGCGCAAGTAAATTCAAGTTATGCAGGATATATTGAGGAAACATTGTTATCTTATAATCAAGCTTTACAGCTTCCAGTTTTAAAGCAGGGTTTAGAAGCTAGTGATAAACAAGTTGTAGTAAAAACATTAGAAATAGTAGCTCTAGGATTAAATAAGATTCAAAACGGACAGTCGAGTGAATTAGTTGACTCAAGATATCGTCGTATTGCTGAAGCAAAAGATTCAACTTTGACTCAGTACCTTATTTTAGTTACTTCTTTAAGTAAGATTATTGAATCAAATGATCCTGATTTAGTAAAAGGTGCCTCACAGAATTTAGAATTAATTAGTAGTCAGAATGTTGCTGGAATATAAAGTTTAAATTTTTAATTGAATTTTTCTGGACTTAGGACTTAGTAAATTTCTTTAATAGACTTTAGTATTATTAAGTTTCAGATTGAATAGGTCGATTTGAAACTATGAAAAAATTAAAATTTCTAATATTCAGTATACTTTTTTTAATTTCAAACTTTGCATTGTCCCAAACTATTGAAAAATTTCAACTCAAAAACACTACAGTGCAATTGCAAAACTCTTCAAAATGGTATTCTGTTCAGGGCTTTTTTGGCAGTGATCTATCCTTATTAGGTGCAGAGGGTAAAGAAGGTGAAAGTCGAGCTGCTTTAAGTATTTATGACTCTGAAGCTGGATTAAGTGAGTTTCCTGTAGAGCCTGCATTAAAAAACAAAAATGAATTTTTTCAAGGCCGTAAAGATTGGATCACCTCTCAAGGTGGACAGTACTTAAATGAAAAAAGTGCACGTGAAATTAAATATTCTGATAAAAATAATACAGGTCTTGAGTTATCTTTTGAATATATTTTAGAAGGAAAAAAGTTTCGTGAATATTCGTATTACATGACGTGTAATGGAGAATTTTTATTTATTAAAGGTTTAGTTCCAGAAAAACACATTAATAAATCTGAAGAAAATCAGTTGAAAAGTATTGCTGAAAGTTTATCATGTTTAAAGCCGGGCACTGGCGTTAGAAAAAGCGAAATTTCTAAAGCGGAAATGAATGATTTACTCAAAAAGTTAAAAAATAAAAATTCAGCACTTTTAGCTATTAAACATGTTCGTGAGTTTATGCTTAATTTTGAAAAAGAAAATACTGATTTAGATACCTATGCTTATAACGATTTTAAATCTGAAAAGTCATCAAATCCAAATTGGCTTATTTCTAAATTTTTTAAGTATTCAATTTTAATTAATGAAGCCGTTGCACAAGGTGTATATAAAGCAGGCAATTCCTGTGTTTTTGCAGGATGGATTAGTACATTCAAAAAAAAATCAGATGGTAAGCTTACTTGTCAAAATCCAACTGTTGGAGCTACTTCATATTCATCCTCATGTAGTGGTGCAAATTCTTTTCAATGTAATCCAATTTTGTACGGACCTGGTGTTTGTATTGGCGGATCTAACCGCGAATTATTGCAGTCTGCCACTTTTCGCTGTGATTCAAAAAAACGCTCAAACGAAGAAATAGCAAGTTATGCAAGTCAAAATCCAGATCAATTAAATGAAATGGTGCAGTCAACAAATCAACTTTGTACAGACAGTAATTACTTAAAAAATAATCCAGATCTTTGTGGATCACTTATTCATCAACTCAGTCAAATATCTGGCTCGGAAGATGGTAATGAAAACACAGTCGGCGAGGCAGAAGATGCCTATAATAACTTTACAAAAAACAAACAAATTGATGATGAAGATTATGAAAAAGCAAAAGATGCTATTCAGGAACAAGCAAAAAACTTTGAACAGTTTTGTATGAGTAGCTCAAACGAATTTGTATCAGGTATAGTTGACATTGACGATGGAAATGGAAATACTGCACAGCTTAATTGTGATGAAGAATATAAATTATTACAAAATAATCTTAAAAAACTAAAAAATGCAGAAGATAAAGATCTTGGTGCTAATAGTAGCAAACCTGTATGTGAAAATCCAAATAATGATTTAGGAAAGCAATCAGGTAAAATTAACGATGCTCTTCTTAATTTGAATTGTGCTGAAAAAAAAGAGGGGAATGCTTTTGTTAATTGTGCTAAAGATATTCAATGTGCAGCAATTGGTTCAGTTCAGGCGATGGGTTCTAGTTTAATTAGTTTATTAGAAAAAACTTCTGGTAAAAAAAATGTGCCTGCAAAAAACTGTTCATATAAAGATAATTGCCTTGTAAATGCCGCATCTGCTTTAGCTAATGGTTTTATAAGCACACTAAAAGGCTTAGGTACTATGGCTTACGAGGGAGCTCGATTAGCTAAAGATTATACAGTCAATAAAGCAACTGAAGTATATAACTGGGCTACAAATTCAAAAGTAGAAAATGATTCCTCTAAACGAATGCATGCACTAAGTAAAACAGTTAACAAAACATTTGATGAATTTAAAAAAGACCCCTGGGGTTTTATTGGTAATTTTGTAAAGTCGATTATCAATGGCGTTAGTCAATTTATGACAGATGATGTTTTTTGTATGAAATGGTCTGGAAAGCCACGATTCAGCACATGTGAAAAGCCACTCCCTTCTCTGGGTTGCATGGATTGCAAAACTTTAATTAATGGATCGTGCGCAGCGATTGGCTATGCTGTAGAAAAAATTGGAGAAACACTGACAGGTTCTTGGTTTGCTGGCTTAGGCGTAGGAATGGCAAAAGGTGTTTCATTGAAAATAGCTAATATTTTAAAAGCGTCTGCAAAGTCAGGAAAACTGGCAAAGGTTGAAGCTTCAATATTAAAAAATATGCCCAATCTTGCCAAGGGTGCAAAGATTGTTGGTAAAGGTACTATGGAAGTTGCAAAAGTAGGAGCAAAAGTTGGTGGAGTTGTTGCTAAACAAACATTTGCAACTGCTTCTAAAGGCTTAAAATATTTAGGTGGAAAAACTATACAGCCGTTACTTTCAAAATTAGCAGGATTAAAACCAGTTAAGTTTTTAGGATCTGCTTATACTGGTAGTATAGCTCAAAAAGTAGTTTTAAAAAGTGGTGTATTTAAAAATCAATTAGTCGATTTACATAAAAAACTTTATAATAATGGGTTACAAACAGGTCTTCGATTTACAAGCCCAAAAGCAGCAGCTGGTCGGCAAATGGCTAGCGAAGCGTTAGCAACAATGAGTAAAGCGAATGAAACTAAAGTTGATTATACGCCACCAAAGAAAACCGGTGAAGAAAAATTTAATGCCTACAAGCAAGCTCGAGAAAAAGATGCATTAGATACTCCTTTTGAAGATGTGCCAAATGCAGATCCAAATCAAAAAAAATTATCTTCAAGTCAGCAATCTTCAAATGCGAATACAAATAGTCAACAATCAAAACAACCTGACTATACTCCTGAGCAAGCAGCGCAAATTAAAGATGTTCGCAAAAAAATGAATGAAGAACAAATTAAATTTGATAATGCAAATAACACTTATGAAAAATTAAAAGATACTCCAGGAAAAGAAAATGCAGCTAAGAAAGCAAAAAAATTAGCTGATTCTTATAAAATTGGTTTAGATAAATATAAAGATGAGCTCTCTGGACTACGAGCAAGCGGTCCTTTAAAAGAATCTGCAGTTCCTGGATTAAAAGATACAGATACTAATTTTAGAACTGTTGCACAGGATGTAAAAGGAGTACCGCAACAAAAAGCATACTCTGGTTTTAAGGAAGATTTCGGCGGTACTGTTCCTAAAAATGTTGAAGACTTAGCAAATCAAGTTCATAATACTCCAACTTGGTTAGATACGGGAAAACCAAATCCTGCAAAAGCAGATGCACTTTCAAAATTAAGAAATGAAATGCAAACAGAATTGCAAAAATCTGGGAAGTCTGCAGCTGAAGCATCTAAGATGACTCAAGAAAGATTAAAAGAACTTAAAAAAACTGGAGTATTAGGTTCTGATGCTAAACCTAGTTTTGAAAATTTATCTAATAATGCTGAACCAGATATTCTTTTTCCAAGATCAGACGGAACTTTTTCTAAAGGCAAGGTTTCAAATATTGACTATGAAACTGGAAAAGTACGTATTATCTGGAATGAGAATGGTAAAGAAATGTTTAAAAACATTGATATAAATAAAGTAAAAGTTCATCCAGATCAAGTTAGGAAAAATAATTTTATTAATGAAAAAATGGCAGGTAACCCAGATGCAGATGTCACTTTTCCAAGATCTGATGGTACTTTTTCAAAAGGAAAAGTTACTGGATTTAACGCAGAAACAGGAAGAGCACGATTAACATGGACTGAAAACGGTGAGGTATTATTTAAAGAATTAGATATCGATAGAATTAAATCTAATCCAAAAGGTAGCGTTAGTTCTTCAGCGAGTAGCTCAAATTTTGAAAATGCAAAGCCGAAGGAAATTAAATATTCTGAGCAACAAGCTGAACAACAAGAATTAATTCGTAAAGCAATTAATGAGCAAAAAGTACAATATGACACAAATTTGACATTTTATGAAAAATATAAAGGCAAACCAGGTCGTGAAAACATAGCTGCCAACGCAAAAGATAAAGCAGATCGAGCTAAAGTCATTATTGACGAAAAAAAAGTTGAATTAAATAATTTACGTGAAGTGGGTGTTAAAGAAAAGGGACTTGATGGCCTAGACAGAACAAATTCTGGATATCGAACTATGGAACAAGATTTAGGTAATGGCACAGTCAAGCCTGCAGCTTATAACGATTTCAAAAAAGATTTTGGCGGAAAACTACCTGATAAAGTTGAAAAGCTTGCTAATGATGTTCACAATACTCCAACTTATTTAAGTACGGGTAAATTAAACCCAACTAAAGCTGAAAAAATTTCTGAACTTAGAAAACAAATGATTAATGAATATCAAAGTGCAGGAAAAAGCGTAAAAGAATCCACAGAAATGGCCAAGAAAAGAATTAATAATTTAACTAAAGAAGGTGTTCTTGGCGCTGATGTCAAACCTAGCTTCGATGAAATGTACAATAATTTTAAGACCTCAGAAGGAGTTGCCAAGCGGGATGCTCAGTTGGCCATTGAAAGCACTTATGGTCGTGAATTTAGAGATGCTCGTGCTCAAGTGAAAGCTGCAAACGAGGCCAAGAAGGCAGAAGAGGCTTTCAGCCAAACTACATCAGCGAATCAAAACAGACCTACTTTTGAACAAGCTATGAAAGAATATAAAGATCCCTCAAAATCACCTAATGAAAAGTTGCAAATACAAAAATGGTTAGAAAAAAATCACTACGAACAATTTAAAAATCCCAGGCAAACTCAAAATAACAGGGCAATAAATAATTTTTCAAGTGATGATCCACTACCTCAGCAAAAGCCTGATTGGAATCCCCTACCAGGGGAAAAAAGTATATTTAACTTACCAGAAAAAAGAATACCAAATTTAGAGCCAAAAACTCGAAAGAAGTTTGATTTAAATAATACACCTGATGTAAAAATAGTTACAGGTTTCATTGAGACTCCAGCTAAGCTTTTAAGAGCAGGTAATGAAACAACAAAAGTTGGTCGATTTGCAGATAAAGTTTACGAAAAAATGGATATTGAATTTGTTAGCTCACCTGCAGACAATGCAAAAACTGGTTCATTAGGATCTTTTTCAGATGATGCAACATTAAGAAATAAATATGGCCAAGATAAGCAGACGAAGCTTCTTGTTGGCACTAACAATATAGCAGAAGGAAAAATTACAGCGGTAGAAATTCATGAAATAGGTCACGGGAAAACAATTCAAAATATTTCTAAAAATATTGAAGATCCATTAGCAATCAATTTTTACCCGAAAAACAGCACTCGTCCTGGTTTTTATGAAAGCTATGCTCAAGCTGATGAGTCACGTCAAATGGCCCACGGATTTATGAATTTCGTAAATCAAAATGCAAATTCAGATATATTGTCAGATTTTACCAAAATAGAAAAAATTTCATATCAAAATATTTATGGAACAACAGCAGATAATTTTAAAAAAGCTCAACAAGCAAGTGAAAAAATAATTGATAATATCGAGTATTTAAATGACCGACACTTGAAAATTTTAAATGCAGCTGAAGATAAAGTAAAAAATAATTTAAATTATTTTAATTCTACTCAAAAAAAAGATTTATATTTATCTAACTATAGTTCTGAAAAACCAACCATACAAATGCAAACTGAATTAGGAAATTTAAGTATTCCCTTAACTCCAGATTACCACACAAAAATTATTGCTGCTGAAAAAATATCTGCAGATAAAGCTCACAATCTAATTCAAGAATATACTAAAAATTATATAAATAAAGCTAACAATATGCTTTCAGATCAAACTAAAGCAATTCAAGAAGCGAAAAAAATATTAAATGATATTTCAAGTAATCCTGACAAAAAAATTACTAAGGCAGAGTATTTAAAGCAGCGTGATGTTATAACTAAAGTAAAAACATCTGTGAATATAAAGAACCCAGATGTTAAATTAAATTCTGTAAATCGCAGTACTTCGTCAATAAACTCAGTTAAAAAAAATAAATATGTACCAAAATATAAATTAAAAAAGGAAGAAGTAAAATGGAATTTTGACTATGAAAAATAGTAAACAATCCCTACCCCTGACTTTTTTCAATCAAAGCAGTCGTAGATTTCCCGTCAATAAAAATCAGCGATTGCACAGAACCACCATTGGCTAAGACAACATCTGACCCAACAATTTGTTCTGGTTTCCAATCGCCGCCTTTAACTAGGACGTCTGGCAATATTTTTTTTATTAAATTCAGAGGTGTTTCTTCGCCAAATAAAATTGTGTGTGTTACGCATTTTAAGGCTGCTAAAATTTCGGCTCGGTCATTTTCATTTTGTATAGGCCGCAAAGGGCCTTTCAGTGTTTTAACAGAAGCATCAGTATTAATTCCCACTATTAAAATATCACCAAGCTTCGCAGCGGCTTGCAAATAGCGAACGTGACCTACATGCAGTAGATCAAAACAGCCATTTGTAAAAACTATTTTTTTATTTTCTGATTTATACTTTTTGACAGTACTATCTAAATCGAATTCGTTAAGAACATTCATTTTCTAAGATGAGCGTCTTTGAACAGGTAAATTAATTAAGGTTCCTGCAAGATCATAATTTAATATTTTAGAAATTAATATAAGTGGAATAAAACCTGTTAAGCCTAAAACAAGATGACGAGCAACAAGGCGTAAAACATAGGTTTTATCAGCTAAATCTGTATCTTTACCACAGCGTTGATCAAAGGCCCATTCACCCAATGTGCACCCCATGTAAGTGCGAAGCAAAGTCATATAAACAAAAAAGACCATCAAGAACAACGAACCTGTAGCAATCCAAATACTTGGATCGCTATTTACATTTGATAAGCTAGAGACTAAATCAACCCGAGTAATAACTAAAGTACTGACCAAGCAAACTAAAAATAAAGCCACAACAAATAAAGTATCCAACCCTGCAGCAGCTAATGAAGGTGTAGTAGCTTTCCAATCAGTAATTGGTTTAATTTTTTTTGAATTCTCTTGTTGTTTTTGTTGATTTAAATTTTTTAAAATTTCATTCACTGCAGACTGGGCTTTGAATATTGAATCATCTTCTATATTAGGAACAGATATCTGTTTTTGAAGTGTATTTTTTGAAGTGACTTCATTATGAGTATTAAATCGAGTACTTCTTTGTGGAGTCACATCGTTTGAGAAATTCATTTTTGGATTTGTAAATTGAATGGAATTTTTAGCAATTGGATCAGTAGTTTGATTTTCAAAATTTAAGGATTCACTTTTTTTATGAAAACCCAAACCTGAAGTGAGAGGCTTAAATTCAAACTCATCAAAAGGATCTTTCTCATTAACCACAAAACCTCCATAAAACTAAATCATTAAACCGAACTCATATTTTAGGACGGAGACTAAAGTCAGGCAAGCCGTTTCGACTCTAAGAATCTGCTGACCCAAAGTCACAGGCCTTAGGCCTAGGTTTTCAATTTTTTGAACTTCAGGCAATGAAAAACCACCTTCCGAGCCAACCAGAATAAAAATATTTTGAGGCAAATTTGTAAACTGCTGTCTTAAGTTCTTTATTTGCTCAGATATAGGCAAATGAATTTTACCCTCATATGCAAATAGACACCAATTAGTGTCGTTTAGGTTAGCGTTTTCCAAGGCCTGATCTAAAGTGACAAGGCTATTCAGTTTCATGAGTTCGCCTCGTCCACACTGTTGAGTGGCTGAGACTATGATTTTATTCCAGCGTTCAAATTTGCCTTCAGGCAATTCTTTGATTTTTCTTATAAAGCTAAAATCAGAAACAAACGGGGTCAGACTTGTTACACCCATTTCAACAGCTCGCTCTATAGTTGAATCAATCACGGCGTAGCGAGGAAGTGAAAGTAAAATGTGAATATGAGGCGTATTCAATTTTTGTATAACGCGTTCTTCTTTAATTTTTGCAATGGCCATTTTCTTCTGAATTTCAATAACTTTGACTAAATAAGCTTTTGAGTCTTCAGTTATCACTTCAAAATGTTGACCCACTTGTTGGCGGCAAACATCAAATATATGATGATATTGTTCATCTTTAAATTGGACCAATTCAGAGTCATTGATTTGTGCTTTTAGAATCCAATAGCGACGCATAGATTATTTTTTCTGAACCCAGTAACCAACCCATTCATCTTTTTGAATACGTTTGATGACCTTGATTTGTTCAGTGTTTTCAATAAATTTATCAAAAAATAAATTGTCACGCTCTTGCAGAATACCTGTTAAAAAAAGATGTCCGCCAGATTTTAGAGTTTTTAGTAAATCTTTTTTTAGTCGTATTAGAACTCCGTCAATAATATTTGCAACGACGACATCATACTGATCTTTGAGTTCATCAATTTGTTTTTCAGAAATATCGATTGAAGAGGTGTTGTTCAATTCGCAGTTTTCGCGTGCTTTTCGGCGTGCTTCGGGATCAATTTCAACACCAGTAATTAAGCTGTAACCGCAAATCTCGGCAAGAACTGCTAAAATAGCAGTTCCGGTGCCCACATCTAAAACTGTCCATTGATTAACTAATTGGGGGTTTTCTAAAGCTAATTTATGAATAAAATAAGAAGCCATTTTTGTAGTGGCATGAGTACCAGTTCCAAAAGCCATTCCTGGATCTATTTTTATTTCTTTTTCAACATGACTTGGTTTCTCAAGCCATGCGGGAACGACCCAAACAGGGCCAACAAGTTTAAATGGAACAAATCCTTTTTTCCATTCAGCAAGCCAGTCTTTATTTTCTTCTTCGAAGGTTTGAATAAGTACTGTTGAATGTTGAGCTTTAAGTTCATCATAAAAAAGTGATTCAGGCTTTTTTTCAAAAAAAACATCTAACTGCAAAAGTGATCGGGGAGTTAGTGAGGGATCAAATGTTAAATCAGGTTGCGAAAAGCCAAGAGCTTCGCTTAAACCCAACGCTTGATGTTCGAAACAAAGATCAGTTATATCAGCTTCAGAAGATCTGGGAACCATAGAAAGTCTAATTTTAAAATAGGTATTTTCAATTTCTGACATCCTGATTTTATGCCAGAAAAACCCTAATCAAGCATTATAATTTATTTTTTTTCATCTACAAAGCTATCAGCCAAGTCGATTTGATCACCAACCATGATGCCGACTTGTTCAATCATGGCCTCTTGATCGCGTGGAATGGTTTTAAATTCTCGAGCTACAGCTATCGTATCAGAAACCTGTATAATTTTTACAAGCCCAACAGGAGTTTTAAAATCTCCGACAGCTTTAAGTGTGCTGTCTTTGACTTGAATTTGTCGAGTCGCTTTTACGACCAGGTTTTTTTTAAGATCTTTTTGACCATTCGTTTTTATATAATAGTCTTTATAAATAGGATCAGTTTCTGATAGGGGGATATTGCGTTTAACATCAATGATTTCAAGATCTGTGGCCATTGCTTTTATTGAACTTGCTAACATAATTAGTAATATTAATTGTTTCATAAGTTACTCATCGGACAAATGTTTTGATGAGTTGAATTTGAACCAAATTGTAAATTGTATAGACATTAATCCTATTCAATAGCAGTTTTTTTATTAAGTTCTTTGTAGTAGTTTTTCTTCGTAACACGCTTTAAAGGCTTTTTTGTACGAGGAACTAATGTTGGTTTCTTAGTGCTTACGAAAACTTTTTTAACTTTATTTTCATCTGGAAGATCTTGCATAAATATGCGATCAACTGCTGCTTCATTAAGGTAAACAAAAGCTCCGCGTTCTAGTTGTCCTAATTTAAGTTTTCCAATTGCAACACGTTGTAACTTAATCACATCAAAACCAATTTTTTTGAACATTTCACGAACTTGGTGGTTTTTTCCTTCAGTGATCACAATTTTATACCAATCAAATTTCTTTGAAACTTTAGAATCTGATTTTTCAGCACTGCTGGCTTTAATTTTTTCCACGAGCTTAGCTTTAACTTTTCCGCCGCCAGGGATTGAAACACCGTTGTATAATTTACTAATTTGATCCGGTCTTGGTTGTCCAGAAAGCTTAACATTATAAGTTTTGGTCACTTCAGTTTTTGGATGCATGACTTTATTTGCAAAGTCTCCGTCGTTAGTCATAATTAGTAAACCTTCACTATCCCAATCAAGTCTTCCAATTGGAAACACACGTCCGGGAACAGCTTCCATATAATCAGCTACAGTGACTCGTCCTAATGGATCAGACATTGAGGTGATGACGCTTTTAGGTTTATGAAACATGATATATAGTTTTTGATTTAAAGATTTTATAGGAACACCGTCTACTAAAATTTTATCAGCAAATGGATTCACTTTGATTCCTAGTTCGTAGACTTTTTTTCCATTAACGCTGACTTGACCTTCAGCAATCATTTTGTCTGCTCCACGACGGGAAGCAAGACCTCGTTCTGAAAGTAATTTATTTAATCGAATTTCTTTTGAATTTGTTTTTGTAGTCATGAGAACCTTATTTTAATGCCTGTTGAATTTTTGGTTTAAGATCACTCCACTCTAAAAATTGAGTAAAACTTAAGTCTTTAAGAACTTCACCATTTCTATTGATAAACATCACAGTTGGCAAGCCTTTCAATTGATATTGATCAATAATTTTCTGCACTTCTGGTTTTTCTTCAGTGGCATCGACCTTAAGTTTCATGAAACCTTCAGTCATAGTCTTAAATTCTGCTTGTGAAAAAGTTTTTTCTTCCAGTTCCAGACAAGCTGCACACCAATCAGCACGAAAATCAATCAATACAGGCATTTTTTTATTTTTAGCTTCTAAAAGTAATTCTTCAGAGTAAGTCTGCCACTGAGTTTGAGTCTGAATTTGAATATTTTTAGATTGAGGAAGTGTTAATCTAAAATAGTAAACAGCAGCAAACATCATAAGTAGACCTAAAATAAATTTAATTGAATTCATCCAAGATCCTGATTTCGGCAATAAAGTTAATGCTTGGCTAAATAATCCAATCATCATAAAAATTAAACCTAAACCCATGGCGTAGCTGAAAAGTAATGAAAATCCAGTCATTGTATTTTTTGTTGTAGAAACATAAGTCAGTATCGAGACTAAAACTGGACCAACGCAGGGCGAGGCCACAATTCCTGCGATAATACCCATGCTAAAAATTCCAAGGTAGCCTTGCTTTTTACCTAAACCAAATCGATTGCGAATAAATGCGGGCACTTGTAATTCAAAAACTCCCCACATGCTTAAAGCCATAAAAATAAATAAAATAACCATAAAATAAAGAACATATTTGTTAGATAAAGCCTGTCCAAATAAATTTCCTGTCAGTGCGGCAAAGACTCCAAGTGTTGAATATGTAAAGGCAATACCTAAAACATAAATGAAGGATCGAATAAAATTTTCTAATCGACTATTTTTTTGAGCATCATGACCCAAAATAGATAATGTGATAGGAATCATCGGAAAAATACAAGGTGTGAAGCTGGTTAAGATTCCCGCTAAAAAACTAAGTAAAACTGCATAATAGATATTTCCACTTAAGGCTATTTGAAATTGTTCAAGCATAATTTATTAAACCATTTTCTGTTGATATATTCATTTTGAACAATATCATCTAGACCTTCAACTAGTTTAGCAAAATAGACTCAATTTTTGACACTCTTTGGCCGAAATAAAATCATAACAAAAAGAGGTCGTAATGGGTTTTGTTGGAATTATAGTAGTTTTTGTAATGGTCTTCGGCGGTTTTGTGATTGCCGGTGGACATATGTCAATCATCTTAAAAGCGGCTCCTATCGAGATGATGATTATCGGTGGCGCTGCTTTAGGTGCATATATCATTTCTAATCCAATGAAGATTATCAAAGCGGGTTTTAAATTAAGTATTAAAGCCATGACTGCGAAAGGGCCACAGAAAAAAGATTATGTAGAACTTCTGCAAATGCTTTTTCAGTTATTCCAAGTTTTTAGAAAAGAAGGCCCTCAAGGAGTTGAAAAGCATATTGAGACTCCTGATCAAAGTGATATTTTTAAAGCCTATCCTTCAGTGATGAAAAATCATCATGCTATCGATTTTATTTGTGACACTATGAAAATGACAATGACGGCTGATTTATCATCATATGATGTTGATGATTTGCTAGAAGCTGATATTAAAGCCATACATTCTGAAGAACACATGGCTCAGCATGCAGTGCAAATGGTGGCTGATGGTTTTCCAGGATTAGGAATTGTTGCAGCCGTTTTAGGTATTGTAAAAACAATGGCCCACTTAACTGAAGGTGTTGAAAAAATCGGTTCTTTAGTTGCGGGAGCTCTTGTTGGTACAATGTTAGGAGTTTTTGGAGCTTATGGACTTATTGGACCCACTGCTACGAAAATTCAAGCCGATATTGATGCTGAAGGTCTTTATTTACAATGTATAAAAGCTGCGATGGTTTCATTGCAACGAGGTTCTCCTGCAATCGTCTGTATTGAGTACGCTCGGCGTTCAATTACTCCAGAAGAGCGTCCTTCATTTGAAGAAATTGACAAAGCAACTAAAGAAATTAAAAAAGCAACTGCAGCTTAAAGGATTCATGTGGCATCAAAGAAACAGCTGATTGTTATAAAAAAAATATATATCAACAAGGGCGGCCATCATGGCGGCTCTTGGAAGGTTGCCTTAGCTGATTTTATGACAGCGATGATGGCTTTTTTCCTTGTCATGTGGCTTCTTGGTCAGAATGAAGAAACTAAAAAAGCCATTTCAGATTATTTTTCAACGCCATCTATGATTGAATACAATTATGAAAACTACGGGGCGGAATTAACGCTTGAAAAATTATTTTTAGATTTTGTTAATGAGCCTTTAAAAGCTGTTAAAAGTTTTTTCGAACCTTCAGACAGTACACCTAACATGATGGATTTAGGATCACCAAAAGTGATGGCAGCATTTATGGCCGACAAATTAACTGATATTGCAAAAAATGTAAATATATCTAAAGATGGAATTGAATTTGATATTCCAGACAACATTTTATTTGCCCAAGGTACAAGTCAGCCTAAACCTGAATTTGTTTCTATGATGCAAAAATTAACTGCTGTGACTACCGGTCTAAAAGAATCAGAAGTCAAAGTGACTTCAGCTTTATTTATTCAAGCTGTTCCTGATCAACAAGAGCCTTCAGCAGAAAAAGTAGCTGCTGGCAGATTAGATCTTATTAAAAATAAAATTGCTGCAACATTTGAACATCAATCAAATAAAGTCATTGGTAGTACGCAGCTTAAAGATAAAAAAGGTGAATTTAATCAGGAAAAACTTATAGGATTTATTCACATTAGTATTAAACCTAAATTAAATTTAACAATCGACAAAGATAAAAAAACGGCTAGTGATCAATCAAGTGCGACGGAAGCCTTAAACAAGCCTGTCTTTGAAAATTTGGTCAATGAAGCACTAGGTAATGAAAAGAAAAAAGATAAAAAACGAGGAACTGCAAATAGTGAATCTGGTTTACTTAATCCTGTAGAGGCCGAAGTTAATAAATTAAATAATGAAGCCGAACCTATTTCGGAATAGTATAGTGGGAGTAGTTATGAAGAGTTTTATTTTAGTAAATTTGTTTTTGATGGGGAGTTTATCTTGGGGGCAGAGCCTACAGAATTACTTTAGCATTGAAAATCGTGAAGCTAACGTCAATCAGATTGAATCAAGATTATTGTTAGGATGTCCTGCGGGATCTGCTTTGCAATCAGCTTTAACTGAAACTGAATCAATTAGAATTAAAGAGACTACATTAGATATTTTTAAGTCTCGTTTTAAGAAAGAAGCTTTAACTAATCCAAAAATTTTTGAAATATTTGAAAAAGACGTAAATAATCTAAAAAATTGCGACAAAGAAGGTAACACATGTCGAAGTCGAATATTTTCTTTAGCCTATTATTATTTTCAAAATTTGCGCCCTGAGCTTAAAAAGTGTACTGGAACTATAACGGAACAAAATAAACAAATCTGTAATATTGAAAAGGCAAACTCAAATGCAAATTTAATCATACAAAACAGTGATCATCTTAAATATGAAAAAGAATTAAACCGTGAATTAGATTTTATTTTTAATGAATTAGAACGAAAAATTCTTGCTCGCTCTGGAAAAAATGAAACACATTATATTTGCAGTCCAAATAACACTAATGCCGAAGTTTTTTCTAGAATTCTTAATTTAAATGCAAATCCAAATCTGGTAACTCAACTTGATCCTAATTATACTGAAGAAGTAAAAAAAATAATTCCAGTTAAAAAACCAGAAGTATCAAAAGAAACGAAGAATACTGACTGTTCTGAAAAATTATCTTACTCTTCGGGAATTATTCAAATTAATTTTGATGAAGGTAAGTCTGAAATATCTTATAATCAAAATAAATATTTAATTTCAGAAGTTAAGAAATTAGTAGATTCACATCCAGATTTAAATATTAAAGATGTCGAAATCGTTTCAAGTTCTTCTAAAACACCATTTAGCCCCAAGAAAAGAAAAGAAAATGGCAAATTTGTTTGGTTTACTCCTTCTGATAGTAATCAGAAAAATTTGGATTTAGCTGATGCTCGGGGACTCACAGCAAAAAATGCACTTAAATTAAAAAAGACTGAACTCAAGCTTGATGGTAGCTATTTAGTTACAAGATCTGAAATGAGTGGGCCAGAATTTGAACAAACTGATTATGATTTGAAACAATCAGAGCGTGATAAAAAATTTAAAAAATACCAAGGATTTATAGTCACAATTTCTGGGAATTCAAAAACTGAATGTTCAGAAAATCAGAAGAAAAATTCTAACAACTCAACAACAAAACCAAGTAATACAAACTCAACAATTGGTTCAGGTCAGCAATAATTAATTCGAAATCTCAGAAAACACAGTAAGTCCCTTTGTGCCATTCATAGCCAAAAGGGTTTCAATATTCGTTTCATTTATTCGGGCATGATATCTGTTAAGGCTTGCTTGATAGGCATAAAGTTGATCACCGACACGTTCGACAATGGCGATGTGTCCTGGGCCATTTTTACGTTTCCACTGAATGATAAATCCTTCGCGCTCTGGATACGACCACAAATGGCGTTTTAATTCAGTAGTTTCTGTGAAAAAAACCTGCTTGTAATTTTTTATGTTCTTTTTTGCATAAAGATCAAAGTCATTAGCTAAAAACCCTTGGGTTATGTTAAATCCTAAACTTTCAAGGACTCGCATAACATAAATATTACAAGCTGCTTGTAATTTTGCACTTTCATTAATGACAACCCAGTAAGCCATTTTGATCAAATTTGAAGTGCTATTTTGGTTTTGTTGGCTTATTTTATTTTGATTTATTTGAGACTGAGCTTTTGGTAAAAAAGAACTACTTAAGTTTGGGTCACAACTTGATAAAATAGCTAGAATTAGAAGATTAAATACATACTTGAACATAATGCTATATATACGAAAAACGTGCCAATTATAGGCTACTGAGTTGATTTTAAATGATTTTATCGTGTTTTTTTTACAATTTATCTGACAAACTCATAGTCACTTTTATGAATGAAATTAAATTTGATCTTACTAAAAAATGGACTGATTATCACCTTGTGGCCTTCGATACTGAAACTAGCGGTGCGTATGCTATTGAATCTGAAATCATTGAGCTGGGTGCAGTTAAATATTTTCAAGGTCAAATTATTGACCGATTTCAAACATTACTAAAGCCAAAAGAATTTCTGCAAGAAAGTAGTATTCGCATTCATGGAATCACAAATGAAATGGTGGCCAGCGCACCAAATATGAGTGAAAAAATAAATCAGTTTTATCAATTTATTGATGGGTCTTTGCTTTTAGCTCATCATGCTCCGTTTGACTTAGGTTTTTTATCGTATGCTTTTGAAAGCCATCAAGTGGAATTACCACATACTTTGAATTTATGTTCTAGTTTGTTATCTAGAGCTTTGTTATCGACAACAAATCATAAACTTCAAACTTTGATCAAAGAATTAAAATTAATCGGCGGAGATGCGCATCGTGCTTATGATGATGCCTATGCATGTTTTCAAGTTTTTGAAAAATGTCTTTTAAAAATTTCGCCTGAAGACTCGATCAAGCGTATTTTAGATATTCAAACTAAAGATTTAAGTTGGCACAACTACCGAATACTAACTTCAAATAATGAAAAATTAGCGTCTTTGGCAAAACAGTGTCTTGATAAAAATGAAATTGAAATATTTTATTTATCAGGTCAAACTAAGGGAAAAAAAAGAAGAATTACGCCCTATGGTATTGTTAGAAATCCAGATGGCGATTATATAAATGCCTTTTGTCATATCGATAACCAACGAAAAAGATTTTACATTGATAAAATACAATTTGATAGTCAGTTTTCATTTTGATCTGGAAACAGACTGGCATCAGACATAGTTGGACTAATTTTAATTTGATTTTCTTTTAAAGTATTTATTTTTTCAGTAAATTCGATGGCTGTTTTTTCTAAGTGACGAAAATTATCTCCGGCACGTAGTTTTAAAGGCGCTGGTTGAGGATTTCCCTCATTAGCTTCTAAGGTAAATTTAATGTATCTTTCAAACGCAAATACAGGTCCTGCGATACGATGAGAGACCCTTTTTGCAATCACATACAATGTCATAGCAAATACAGCCAATAAAGTTAAAAACGAAAAAATAAATGAGACTGCATATTTATCAATAAGTTCAATATTTGATCCAGCAATTTCTTTGAGACTGAGTTTTAAGTAAGTGTATGAAAAAACAAAGCTGATTAATGATAAAAATAAGCCAACAGAAATAAAAAATGCCATGAAATTAATTTGAAAAGATTTATTAACAAATAAGCCTTTTCTCGAGTTTTTATCAGGCCAAAATAAATGCCCAAATTTTATTAAAGCATAGGATATCATAAAATATCCAACCCATTGAATCATGTCGGCCACATTCCATATTGGTGAATGCCAGCCAAATACTTGAATTGAAATAAAATCGATTACATAGCCATAAATAGTTCGATCAAGGACATTGCCAATTATGCCGCCAACTAAAAAAGATAAGCCATAACGTAAGGGCATAACTTTATTAGGTATTATATATTGCAGAAAAAAATAAATACTCAGAATAAAAAAACCAGCAGTCGACAAAGTAACAACTCGTAAAAAAATTGTTAAATTAGAAAAAAGTCCGAGCATGGCGCCGTGATTATGAATTAAAATCCAATGAATGGGTCCGTACCATGTTTCAGGTTTACTCTGTGCTATATTTTTTGTATATTGATCAAAGAAAATAACTAACAATAAAACAGCAATAACTTTAATCCACTCGTGTCTTCTCATTTATACAATTGTAAACGAATCAAACTTAAGAACAAGTTATTTAGAAAGAAGCTAGTCATGCAAATGCTAAACAAAAAAATTACATTCTACTTAGGTCTAGTTCTTTTTTTTCATTTAAATGTTTACGCAAACGATTTAAATTTTGATCATCTTTTTAAAAAGTTTGGACTCAGTAAAAATGATCTATCCATGCAAATTATGTTTAATGACAAAATTACTTTTCAACAAAATGATCAACAAAAAAAAATACCAGCTTCAGTAACTAAAATACTAACTTCATTTGCAATATTAAAACAAATTCCTTTAAACATAAAATTTAAAACGGAGTTATTCTATGACCAAAAAAATATTTATGTTAAAGGGGGTGGTGATCCTGGATTTGTGTCAGAAAGCATGTGGAATCTAGTGAATGATTTTAAACGGCTCAATGTTCAAAAAATTGCAGGAGACATAATAATTGACGATACATTGTTTGATTCTATTCGGTATGATGAATCACGTGAATCGATAAGGGTTGATAGATCCTATGATGCTCCGGTAAGTGCACTTAGTTTTAATTGGAATTCAGTTAATATTTATGTCAAGCCAGTTAATGGGAAAGTTCAAGTTGTTCTTGATCCAGAAAGTAATTATTTTACATTAAAAAATAAAGCAGTAGTTTCCAAGTCAAAAATTACAAAAGATTTAATTATTTCTGTCGATCAAAAAAATAAAGTCATTCAGGTTTCTGGGGAAATTTCGGCACAGCAATCTGAAAAAGCATATTTTAAAAATGTAGCTGATCCAGTTCAATGGTTTGGTGAAAATTTGAAGTCCTTTTTAAAACAAAGAAATATTGAATTTACTGGCAAAGTAAAATCGGGAAAAATCCCACAAAATTTAGAACCAGTTGTCACTGTTGATAGTAAAACTCTATCAGCAATGCTTTCAGATATGAATAAATTTTCAAATAATTTTGTAGCAGAAATGCTTACTAAAAAGATGGCGTCAATCGCATTCACGGCTAAATCCGCACAATTAGTTGATGGTGTTAATATTATTAAAAGTGAATTGAAAAAAATTAATATCACAAATTTAATTCTTGAAAACCCCTCAGGATTAACTCGAGATAATCAATTTTCGGCTTCGCAATTAAATCAAGTTTTAGAAAACATAAAAAATGATTTCAAAATTTTTCCAACTTTTATGGACAGTTTGCCTATTGCAGGATTGGATGGAACTCTTAAAAAAAGAATGAAAGATACTTCAGCGCAGGGCTATGTCAGGGCTAAAACAGGATACTTAGATGGTGTAGTTTCTCTTGCAGGATACGCTGCTAAGTCAGATAGTTCCAACCTGTACACATTCTCATTTATATACAATGGTGCAAAAGATGAAGCACAAGTTCGTAAATTTTTTGATGATGTGTTATTAGATTTATTGAATTAAACGGCTCAAATTGAATTAATAAACAGCAAATAAATCTAATAATCAAAAAAACTGATTAAATTCGCATAAAAGTGCTTAAGTTTTTTATAAGACTACCGAAAGGTCTAGTAGGGATTGTTACATACTATATTTTTTCTTTATGGAGATTTAATGAATAAAAAACAAATTGCAGCCATTGTAATTCCTTTCGTACTTGTTTTTGGTTTTCAAAATTGCCAAAAAAATCCAGGTGCTTTTAAGGATGATGGTAGTGTTTCAGTAGATAAAACTGAACTTATGTCGTTACAGCATGAATCTTTGAGTACTATCGAGTTCAATACAAATTTAACAAGACAAAGGCAAAAAACAGGAAGTTCAAGTGCAATGACTATTTCTGGTGATGTTATATTAGAAATTAATCTTGAATCTGGTGTGATGAGATATAAATCTAAAAATGAAGGAATAAATTTAGATACTAAGAAATATTGTCTTGAAGAAGCATCAAAACTAAAACTTAATGAATACTTAAGAAAAGATAGTCTTTGCCAAATTAATAAATTACCCGATGGATCGATCACTACTGCAGAAGTAAAAATGGGTTATGCGAATCTAACTTCAACAAACAAAGAAGATATTTTGCTAGGTGGCGGCTACAGCGCTTTTCTTCAACAAGATTTATGCAATAATTCCGAGGCTATTCAGCAAATGTACAAAGATATTCTGATTCGTTTGCCAACTTTAGTTTGTGATTAACTTCCCTTCAATAAATAAAGTCGCTTCTTTTATTTTACTTCGATCAGTGACAGAACCTTGTGCAAAATCGGGACGTCCGCCGCCTTTGCCGCCAAGAATTTGTGAAAACTCTTTTAATAAAGTGCCAGCTTGAAATTTTGAAGTTAAATCTTTTGAAACTGAGACAATGACTGGATGAGCTTCATGTCCTTTCCCTATAACAAGAGTAATTCCGGATTGTATTTTATTTTTGAGTTGATCGCTAATTTGAGCTAAAACATCACGGTCTTCAATATTTAAATCAGCGAAAATGAACTGAGAATTTTCAGAATTCATTTTTTTAGCTGCTTTAATTAATTCTTCAATATTAATTTGGCTAGCTTGAATTTTTTTGATTTCTTTTTCTAAGATTTTAACTTCTTCTTTTTTAGTTTCAATCCAGTAAGTCAAGTTAGATTGTTGTGATAATCCAGAAGCATTCTTTGCATTGAATAATTCAGAATTATTTTGCATGAGATAACTAATTGCTGTATTTCCCGAAATGGCTTCTATACGACGAACACCAGAGCTAACTCCAGATTCAGAAATAATTTTAAAGACTCTGATTTCAGAAGTATTTCTAATATGTGTTCCACCACAGAGTTCAATTGAAAAAGCAGATTCATCATATTCACCTCGAATTTTAAGAACTCGAACTTGATTGCCATACTTTTCACCGAACAAAGCCATAGCTCCTATGTCTAAAGCAGATTTATGACTCATAACCTCGGCAGATACAAAAGTATTTTTTGAGATTTCAAGATTTACTAGATCTTCAATATTTTTTAATTCTTGAGTTGTGAGGGGTTTATTATGTGTGAAATCAAATCTAGTTTTTAATTCGTCAACTAATGAGCCAGCCTGTGTAACATGATTACCAAGTATTTTTCTTAAGGCTGAATGCATTAAATGAGTTGCTGTATGGTTGCTAGCTATTTGTTGGCGAAGACTATTATCAACAAAACAGTCCACATTTTGATTTATTTTTAAAGCTCCTTTTTCAACTTCAATTTGATGCAAAAAAGTTGAACCTTGCTTTTGACAATTTAAAACTCGAGCCAGTGTTTCACTTTCAACTTTAAGTGCACCTTTATCTCCAATTTGTCCGCCACCTTCAGCATAAAATGATGTTTGATCTAAAACGATAAAACCAGATTCTCCAGTATTCAAATTATCCACTGCGCTAGAGCCATTTGATAAACCAAGAATTTTTCCGCTGATTTGATTAGATTCATAACCTTTAAAAACTGTTCCTGATTTTGAAAATGACTGCCCAAATTCAATTATATGTTTTTCATCAGCTTGAAGTGATTTTGCTTTCCACGATGATTTAGCTTTAATTTTTGAATCAAGCATTATTTTTTCAAAACCAACTTCATCAATTTTTAAATCATCTTCTGCCGCCATAAGCTGAGTCAAATCAACAGGGAAACCATAGGTGTCGTATAATTTAAAGACAGTTTCACCGGATATAATTTTTCCATTACTAGATTTAAGTTTTTTTATTTCATCTTGAATAATACCAGTTCCATTATCCAAAGTTTGTAAAAATCGACTTTCTTCATCTTTTATCGTCGATAAGATATGTTCTTTTCGCAAACTAAGTTCTGGAAAAAAATCACTCATTTGTAAAATAAGTTCATTACTCATAGGAGCTAAAAAAGAAGATTCTTTTGAAAGTTTACGACCGTATCTGATAGCACGCCTCATGATTCGTCTTAATACATAACCACGCCCTTCATTTGAAGGAAGAGCGCCATCTGCTAAAAGAAAAGAAACTGATCGACAGTGGTCAGCTAAAACTCGCATTGCAGATGTTTTTTCAAATATATTTTTATTTGTTCTTAAAATTTCAGGATCATTGATGTAA
>JAYUJM010000030.1:0-9405 GCA_043765175.1 Pseudobdellovibrionaceae bacterium
TTATCTTTTGCAACTGAAATAAATCCTAAAAACAGAATAGACACTAAAATACTTATTTTCATAAAATTTCCTTAAGAAGTTTAAATTTTTGTACATAATTATGGTTGAGTACAGATTCAATCTGAATGACTGAGGAAGTTTACTATGAAATTTTTGGTGGTTTTCGATGGGGCTCTAGATGAGAGTTTTTAAAGTGATTTTCAATCGAATAAATAATTTCATAGGCCAAAGCAAAGTGGGACTTTACAAAATTAAAAGTCTCATAAGGATTTAATGAACAAGTAAGAACTAAGTGACCTTGATGACAATCCTGATCTTCTTCACTTTTTTGAGCTGCAAGATTGTTTTGATGGGATATCTTTTTTGAGATATTTTGGCTTTTAAAAATATGAATGTGATTGAACTCGTCACAGATACTAGTTTCTTCAAGATCTACAAAAAGAGATTTTACAGATAACACTCCAAAAATAAATAACATAAAAAAAGTTGTTAATTTACATCGAGTGTTCATAGGAACAAAGTAGCTGTTCAATTATTTTGAGTCAAATTCATTTAAAATTGACACAGCTGACTCAAGCCTGCTGTGTCAATGAAACGCTTATTACTGAGGAGTTAAAACTGTATCAATCACGTGTATAATACCATTTGAAGCTTGGATATCAGTGATGATTACTTTAGAATTGTTGATAAATAAATCATCACCAATCTTTTGAATTTTGATTTTTGCACCAGATACTGTTGCCACTTCTTGACCGTTGAGGCTCAATACTGTCGTCGAATCAGCTTTTAAAGCTAAAACATGATAAAGTAAGATATTTGTTAATGCACTTTTGTTTTCAGGTTTTAACAAGAAATCTATAGTTTCTGAACCAAGCTTTGCGAAAGCATCATTTGTCGGGGCAAGGACTGTAAAAGGACCTTCACTTTTCAAAACATCAACTAAATCTGCTGCACCCAAAGCTGCAACTAAAGTTGAAAATCGAGAATCAGATACTGCGATGTCTACGATATTTTGTTTTTGTGCTTCTGGAGCCTGTGCAACAGGTGCTGGAGCCACAGGAGTCGGTGTTGCAGCAGCTGGGCCTGGGCTGTTGCTGCTTGTGTTAGAGCTGCAAGAGTATGTAAAACTTGTTGCTGCTAATACAATAAATATGCTTGATAGGGTTTGCTTGTTGAAGAAATTATTTTTCACTGAATGCTCCTTGTTATGAAGATCAGAATAATTTCCGATCTAATTCAAACAAGGTATTTTATTATTTTGCTTTGGTATATAACTTTGATTGACATAGGCGTAGCCATTAAAGCTACGCCTGTTTTTGACTTTCTAGTTCTTGAAAATCGCTTTTATTTCGGAAAACTTCAGGTCAAAATCGCCAGACTCAGGACTTTCTATCTGCAAACCTAACTGAACAACTTCTGCTAGATCAATTTTAAAATCTGCTGATAACCCTTGAGTTGTGTTTAATTTAAAACTGTTAATTGGAAAATTTAATTTAGTCCATTTATTTTTAATAGTTTTAAAACTGACTTGAAGGCTGACATCTTGATTCAAATTCGCAAGATTCTGATCTTTCACTAATAGTTTATATTGATGTCCGTCTCCAAAAACAGAAAACTGAATAGATTCGACTTGAGTCAAATTCCATGAGTCTGTTGCTCGGAAAGAAGAAAACCCACTTCCAGTGTTATCAAGCTTTAATTGACCAGAAAACAAACCTATCTTTTTAGTCAACTCAACATCCATCTGTGCAAAAGAAGACTGGCCAGTAGAATCTACCTGATTAACAGCCGGAGACCAGTAGCCATCCGGCTCTAAAGTTTTAAGTTGTATAAGCTTAAAACTTTTTATTTTTTTTTGATCAACCTGTTGTGAAAATGCGAAATTAAAAAACTAAATGCTCAAAATGAAAATAGAATAACTGAATACTTTTGACATGGAAACTCCTTTTTAGAAAAGCAGTACCATGTTTTTAATAAAATATAAACAACTAAATTTAAATACAATATACATTGTTTAATACTTATAACGTTTATAATTTTTTCATCAGATAAATCGAATTATAAACCATAACCTCTACAATGATCCCCGAAGGATTTACTTTAAATTAAAGCTTCTTTTTTTTGAATTCTGAATTTTTCCAAAAACGTGAGTGTCACGATACTCGCCGTTTTCTATTGAATCCTGCTTAAAAGTCCCCTCAAGCTCATAACCACATCTTTTTGGAACATTCATCGATTTCACATTTTTTGAAGAACAATGAATTTCCAAACGATGAAAGCCCATTTCAAAACATGTATTTTCTAATAATATCACAGCTTCAGAAACAAAGCCTTGCCCTTGGTAAATACCTAAAATCCAATACCCTATTTCACAACGATTATTCGCCCAGGAAATTGTATGAATCCCAATATTACCCAGATACTGATCATCATGATTTCGGTAAATTCCAAAATCATAACTTGCAAAGGCCTCCCAATTTCGGTGAGTTACTTGAATATACTCAATTTCATCTTGAACAGATTTTGTTTGGTTCACCCAAGGCAAAAAATTTTGAAGTCGCAAGCGATCTTGATCGACGAAACTAAACATCAAAGCGGCTAAATCCAAAGAATGTTTTTTTAAAGTAATTCTTTGATTTTTAATTATTTCTGGAAGATGTTGAGGGTTCATTGATTGATTTTTTCCTATAAATTAATTCATCATTACATTCATTTTCATGAAAACAGATGGCGAAGCTTCAGATTTATAAAAATTATTACTTGCAATTTCAATCAAGTTATCACCAAACATTTCAAAAACATTGGCATTCAATGACAAGGATTCCAATCTTCCCATAGGCTTTCCATATTCATACAAATAACTGACTTGAACTGGAAATGAATAATCACCTAAGTCAGAAAAATCACTTCCACCACCTAAAAACACTAGTATACAAGCCGGAAGTGATTTCAATATCTCTTCTGTTGATTTTAAGCCGGGCTTAATTATTAACGAATTATAATTAGTTATTGTTGTTGACTTAAAATCACGAATTGAGTTTCCGGTTTGCAAAATATTATATTTAGATGATTGATTTAAATCTGCGATAACATTTTTAACTACTCCATTTTCAACAATATTTAAATTCCGTTCTTTTCTTATATAGCCTTCAAAATCAAAAGGATTAAAAATACCAGAACTTGTATCAGAAGTGGTATCAAATACAGTTAATTTCTCATTAAACACTCTGTGGTTTAATTTATCTGTCAATAAGCCTGATTTTTGAAAATATTTATCAGCCATTAATGAATCTTTAATTTTTCTCAAGAACGAATCTTCTGCTTCATTTTTATCGACAAATAAAACTGGGTACTGACCATTTTCTATTTGAGCTTTTTTATCGAAATGATCTAATCCTAAGTGAAGACACTCTTTAATATAATCAGGATTCATATTTAAACTTGCATTCCAAAAAAAACCATCCATAATCGAGCCCGAACCAAGACGCGTGTAGGCATACCAATTTGTATTATGAATTGAAATCGCTTCAAGCTTGTTTTTTTCATTGTCAACAATTTCTATTTTATTCAATACACGATCGTAAACTCCACTGATAGCAAAATCATTTGTAAATATTCGCAATTTTTTTTCAATATCACTGGCTTCATCTTCAAGTAATTCTAATTTTAGTTGAAGTGATCTTTGATCATTAAATACTTGTGATTTCCAATCGTTGAGCTGATAGGAAAAAGGAATACCAACATCAGGAATAACTTTTGCCTGATTTATTAACGAATTATCATCCACATCGCCAAAAAAACTAAAATAGTAGATTTTATTATCTTCAAATTTCCTTAGAGCTTTTTTAGTAAATTCTGAATTTTTAAATGATTTGAGTTCTCCATTTAAAGATTTTATATTTGATACAGTTTGTGTCTGAGTTAAAATGTCATATTTTTTCATTAACCTACCTGCATTTCAGAAACTAAAATTGATGGACCACCACTGGCTACTGATAACGGCCATTGTTCCATTTTACCACAACCACCGAACGCAGAACTGACAAGCTTAAAATTATTTCCTACTGCTTCAATACACTCCATAGTTTTAAACAATGACCCAGAAATAGCAGAAGCTCTTAATGGTTTACCTAAAACACCATTTTTGATTTCATAAGTGCGAACAGGAGCTATCGTAAAAGTACTTCCTCCAGAGCCATGCCTATAACCTTTAAAATATAATCCATCATCACACTTTTTTAACAATTCTGAAAAAGAAGTCTCGCCATTTTCAATGTACGTTGAAGTCATTCTCACAATAGGTTCATATTCAAAATCTTTGGCTCGTGCATTCCCCGTCATGTTTTCATTAAGCACTTGAGATGTCTCAGACGAATGAAGCCTTCCAGTTAGAATTCCATTTTTTATTAAATACGTTTTCGTTGCTAACTGACCCTCATCATCAATAGGTGAATATCCAGATGTTCCAAAATGAAGTCCAGAATCGACTATTGATAAATGGTCAGGAGCCACAATCTTACCAATTTTCCACAACTTAATGGCTTCGGGGTCACCTAACATAAAATCGGCTTCGGATTTATGACCAAATAATTCATGCGTAAATGTTCCAGTGACATCAGGACAAAAAACTACTCGATATTTTCCTGGCGTTACTGCAGAAGCATTTATAAATTTTTGTGATTCCTGAAAATAATTTATAAAATCAATTTGGCGATTTTTCAATTGACCAAATTGATCCGAAGAAATACCAAGATAGTCCTCAAAATTATTTTGACCATTGCCGATAGTAATCTCAATAAAAACTCCGCCTTGAGAAAAATCAAACTCAAAACTAGTACCTACTGACGATATGTAAGCTTTTCTTTTTTGATGATCAGAATAAATAACTCTTTGGTTTTTAAGATTTGGAATACTCTGAGTCAGTTCTAAATAAGAACTTAAATTACTTTTTTTCTCGCTGAGTGAAAGCGCATAAAAATCTTGCTCTACTGAGCACATTCCATGAAAACTATTGACTTCAACTGGAGGTTTAAAAACAGATGGCCCTTGAGGTTTAGTTCTGCAATCTATCGCGAATTGCTTTATGATATTATTTAGATTTTGCAAATGAGTTGTTGATAAGAAATTCCAACGCCCCTTGTTGAATATTCGAATAAATGCTCCCAGTGAGGGACGCTCAACACAAGCATTTAAATCACCATCGATATATCGAATTGAAGTGGATCGATTCCATTCAATTCTAACATCACAAAATTCTACGTTGAGGTTTTTTAAATCTAAGTTTTGAAAGTATTTTGATAAAATCATAGGACTTAGGATACAATTTGAAACAGATTTTCATCAAGCTCAGCTTTTAACGCTGTAAAGCATTAAAAGCTGATGAATAAGAATACTTCTTTAATTACTACTCATTCACTCCAAAAGCTTCAGCGATATGATTACATTCAGTTACGATTCGACTAGGTTTAATTTTTAACTTAAAAGCTGATTCATATAAATATTGCTGTACAGTTTGATCCATTGCTGCTGGCACATCGAACCCTAATACTTGTGGAAAAAAAACTTTTGTATCATCGACTGAAATAGTCAATGTCATCAATGCAGGACTAAAATTAATTACCATTTCAATTTTTAGTAATCCGTCTTTTTTAAATATTTTAGATAAAGAATTTAATTCTTTTTTTGTTAAATTATTTATTGTAGCAAGGTACGGAGAATTTTGATATACGTTTTCATTTTGATAACATGTAACAGGCTTACTCACTGGCAGTGTGCTGAATTGAGCTTGGGCTACTGTTGCTAATAAGATTGTTGCTAATAATGTGCTGATTTTTTTCATACGTGTTCCTTTGTTAGTTATTTTGAAAACAGTTTTTTGTTTTGCTTGAAACACTTGCAACTGAATTACTTGAAAATCGAAAGCTTTGTGACTGAATATAGTTCTCTAAAGAGAACTAATATAAAAAATTCACGACTTTTAAGGTAAAAAGTATAACCTCTGAATCAAAACTCGATCAATAGTTTCAACAATAGACACTAGTTCGCTGATACCGTGCGTTTTTGGAAAACGAACTTTATGATGTGTTAAATATTCTTTTATTGCTTTTTCAGCGCACTGTTGAGAACGAAACGCTGAAATAGCTTAAAATTCTGTACTAAAACTTAATGAATTTTTAGCAAGTTTTAAATCAGTTGCTGCGTATTGAAACCACTGTTTAACGATCTTAGTCACAAGACACTTGGCTCTTGACCTGTACTTAAAGCGACTTCAGGAATTGAACTAAACTCGTTTTTCCATTCTGCAAATTCTTTTTCAGAATATATAAAAATATCGGCACTGACCTTGAGCGTATCATAAATAAGAACGCTTATTCGTCCCATCTCATCGACTGTTGATTTTTTTGGTGTTTTAGTAACAACAACAAAATCATAATCACTTTCCTTTTGGACTTTACCATTAGCCTGCGAACCAAATAAAAAAACTCGAGATGGGTTTAGCTCCTTCTTTAAAATTTCTACTATTTGATTTATAATTTTTTTATTCACAATTTTACCCGATATAATTAATTAAATAATTTGGAGGTGGCGGACACTTTCCATATATTTCAGTAGCTTATCTTATAACGTAGCCATCAAAGCTTAGCCTTGTTTTCGGTAACAGTAATTACCAGGCAACCTGCATTAATCGATATTATATTCGGACCAGAATCCTTTATTTGGGTAACAGGAGTTGTCGGGCAACTCGCAAATGTTTCAATTTCAAACATTTAGTAAATCATTATATCACTAATGTAAAATAATCGTTCCAAAACATTACAATAGCATTAAATAACCTTTAGTTTTTTTATCTTTTTTCCGAAAGAGGCAGTAGATAAATTTTAATGGATTTAAAAAAGTATCAGTTTCTATACCGATTTTTATTTTATTCACAAAAATCAAAATTTAATTTTTTAAAGGATATATAAATGAAAAAAAAGATTAGAATACTCATGATCGGAATTATTTTTCTATTTAATACTGCTGCTTTTCAGAATTGCAGTAAGTACACTAGTCAAACTTTAAGCAGTCAAAATAAACAAAAAAATGGAAATGATGGACTTACAACACAACCTCCACCTGTCACACAACCTCCACCTGTCACAAAAAGCTGTGATGGCATTATTCCGGCTATCAGGCCATTTCCTGAAAACTATAGTTTTCAATGCGATTCAAATCAAATTGTAACTAGCACTTTAATGAGAGTAGGTTGGGGTGCAGAGGTTTGGAGTGATGGTAAAACGCATGAGGAGCGTCGATTTAAGAAAGCAGAAATTCCACCACTAGGGGTAACTTTAAAAGATATGCCAAGTCAAAAATTTGCAATGGATACTTGGGCTCAAATGGGGGGAACATCAATTGCTATATCTGTACCATGGGATTCAGTACATGTTCAGCCAGACCAGTTTATTTTTGAGCCTTTGGATTGGATACTTGATTATGCATTATGTAAAAAAATGAAAGTTGTTTTAAAAGTGCAGGCTGACCACAACAAAGAAAAACATGTGCCTGCTGATTGGCGAGTCCCGGATTCTGATACTGCTCGTGACAAGAATGGCGCAATCTTAGCAGATAAAGGCTTATCTTTTAGTAGCTCCAAATGGGAAAGTAACTACAATAAATATATTACAAAATTAGCAGATCACATTTATCAGACTGGAAGAAGCAGCGCAGTTTACTACGTTATGCCAGCGACAACATCAGATCAAGAGTTTGGTTACCAACATGATGAAAGAGGTAAGGACTATAGCTCACTAGAAACCAATGCCTGGAGGGAGTGGCTAAAAAATAAATATGGCTCAAATCAGCCCTATGGCAATATTAACACATTAGATCAACCTGATAATATCGGTAACGGCGGGATTGGTCTTGATTGGTTTTTATTTAGAACTGAAAGATTGAACCGAATAGCAAAAATGTTTGCTGAGACTTTCCAAGCCAAAGGTTTTAAAACAGTTTTAGATTCAGGTTCTTTTGTTGACCAATCTTACCAGCGAAATTCGTGGGGGCTAACTGCAGGGGGCGGCGCATCTTATGTATCTGGTTTTAAACAAAATCCACAGTCTAATTATAATCCTGAGCTAAATGCCAAGATATTATCTTGCAGTGGCAAATGGTCATCTAATGAATGGACTTTGTTCAGGGAAGACTTTTTACCTATTACACAACAAGATGCAAATAATTATATAGGCCGTGTTAAAAAAAGTGTTGATGGTGGCGTTTCTGATATTTCATACGCTTTTATGGAACCTGTGCAGCGCCCTGAAACAAGCGGGCTTGAATACGGACATTATACTGTAGCACCCTTCTTGGAAAATATTATGAATTCTATGAAAGACTCAGGTTATTTAAGTAAAAAACAACAATGTAAAACAAGCTATAGTAAAAATTTAATATTTTCGCTATCCCAAGTATTGAATGATCGTGGATTTAGTCGCTACGAAAATGAATTACGATCCGCTATCGAACAAAATGGAATTACCAATACGTGTGTTGAGCTGAAAAATGATGTAGGAATTAATTTCTAATATTATTGATTAGATGTTTCTTATAAATATTTATGAGTAGTTAAAATCATTAATTTGAGATAAAAAGTGTCCGGAGGAAGTCCTCCGGGATAACCTGAATAGTAAATTTCTTAAAAATTTAAAATCAAAAATTAATTCAAATACTTAAGTAGAACGTTTTGTGTGTACAGTTTATTTGCGTTCTATGCTCGGTATGTTCATTCAACTTCGCATTCCATATTCTCTTTAAGCTTAATTTTTTTTCTAGCTATTGTGTTTGTGATCACAGCCGTCATTTGAATACTGCGTTTGGTTGGGTTAACAACCTGAATTTTTGCTGTAATATTTACATTAACTTTTAAACGAAGTCGTTTACTGATTCTTTCAGATTTGACGATACTACCGTCCTTAATGCTTCGATCGTCACTTCCCACCACATCAATTTCGCCTTGTGTAACCGAGCACGCAAAGTCTTGGCTAAGGGAATCGTTATTCAGTGTACAAGATCCTTTAGGGGATAAATATAAGGATAATTCCGTTGGTTGAAATTTTATATCTGATGAACGATTCGTTAATTGGCCTAAATTTTCAAAATTAGTTCCGCTGAACCATGAAGCATTAAGTTCAATGTAAGTCCCATTGAATCCGACGGCTCCATCGCGATTGATAAATAGAGAAGCTTCGCGGAAACTATTGGTTTCTTTGCATCTGAGGCTTTCGGCCCCCACATGAATTGATGTGAAAAATGCGAATGTCAGTATTGTAATAGTTTTGGATGTGTTTGCCATAAATGATCTCCTTTTTGTAATAATAAGTAGCTCAATATCGAGCTCAAGTATAATACAATAAATACTATATCTTA
>JAYUJM010000031.1:0-46511 GCA_043765175.1 Pseudobdellovibrionaceae bacterium
GTTTTGGTTTTGCGTAAGTGTATCCACGTGAAGCAAAGTCACATTCTGGACAATCTGTTTCTGTAGTAGTCGATTGGCGATATTGCTGTTCAATCTTCGCGCGCTCTCGAGCATCAGAAATAGCATAAGCTCGATCGCGAATTTCATCTTCAAGAGATGCAATGCGATCCTGCAGTTTATCACTTTTTAATTTATTTTTGCGATAGTTCGATAGCGATTTTGGACATTCTGAAGCCGAGTAGGATTTATATTTTGGAGCATCCTCTGGACGCAAATCATTGTCGCTGCATATTTTAGAATCTATTTCTCCGCCTTTGGCTTTAGATGTCGCTGTACAATATCCACCGCCGCCACTCTTCATCCATTTACCTTGTAACTTTTCAGGAACATCAATTTTTGCACCACAAACACTATTAGCCGTATCTTGAATTCCAATTTCTTTATAATTTGCATCCATAATGTAGCATGTAGTTGTTGGAGCTTTTGGATCAACTTGAGGCTTCGAAAAATTTTTATAAACAGAACACTCGTTCATTTTACCCATATGTTCTTCAACTAAAAAATCTAATATTTCAGAATCAAAGACTCGTTCTAATTTTCTAATTGCAAAATCCATTTCAGTATCAGCACGCTTTTTTTCAAGTTTTATTTTTTGAAGCTCCATACGAGCTTCTTGAATTCGCTTACGCTCTTCTAATTCTTCATCTGAAATATCAGAAGCTCCAGACCCTTGAGCCCATGGATAATTACAGCCTTGAACTCCGCCGTAATAACCAGAACCCCACTGCCCTTGGTAGCCTCCGCCAACATAACCGTTGACACCAACGCCAGCTGCGCCTCCGCCTTGCACTGGAAGTAAATCAGCATTCAATTTTTGATTTGAAAAAATCAATAACAAAGAAAAGAAAACAGCTAGTAGATTGTTAAAAGAATGAAATATTGTTTTCAATAACATGAATTATGTCTCCTCGTAGTCTGATTTAGAATATCATCGATTGTTTAAAAGTTGAGACTATAAGATAGTCTGGATTGCAAAATTGGTCTTAGGTCAGCTTAAATGTTACTTTTTTAAACTAGCCCTTGGACTTGAAGCCAGTTTCCAAAAGTCCACGAAAATAAATTTGCTGCAATCGATAATATTAATGAAGTCATTCGATTGTATTTAAAAAAATACTGTAATAATAAAAATTCTACATAAATTGCAAAAAGCTCTGCAATCAAAATATAACTTATCAATGGACCATTCATTTTTTGAAAAATAAGAGGGAATACCAATATAACTAAAGGATGAGTTGCTAAATTTAAAATAAATATTTGCATAAAGCTTGTTTTAAAATTTATTTTTTTATAAAAGGCGGCCACTAAGTAAATAAAGCTCTCGAGAAAACATGTGATTAAAAAATATTTTAGATAATTTAAAAATGAAAAATCTTGAAAAAGAACTATTGAAGAATAAGCGTTTTGACATATTTCGGTGGCATTTTGTGTCAATAAAAATTGAATAACTGAAAAAGGATAATAACAATCTGCTAAACTCATTTAAGTTTTTTTACCTATCAAAAAAGTTGCTATTTCAAAGTAGCCATGTGTTGCAGCTAAAAGCAAATACGCAAATCGAGCTTGATATAAAGATTGAAAAAAAGAAATACTAATTACAAATACAATACTTAAAGCTATTAAAATGAGGACTGGTTTTGAGACCTCATTAATCATTTTCTTAAATATTAATTTAAAAGATAAATTAAACTGAAACGACGAATTTTGTTCAGGTATAGCTTTAAGCCATACAAAATAATGCACACTTTGACCAAATGCAAAGGCTGCAATTGTTCGACTCAAATAAATACTGTTTTGTTGAAATAAATTTTCGAAGCCAAACGTCATTTGTGTTAATGAATTTTGATAACCAAATTCTTGTGAATACATTATTTGGTGATCAAAAAATCCCATGAATATTAAACCGTGAACGAGTAAAAAAATACAAAAACTGACAATCGAAGAGTTCCGTTCATTTTGATTAACTGAAAAAGCATGCCAGAAATAAAAAGCTATAAAGTTGTGAGCTAAAGCTAAACTGCCAATCATTTTCAAAGGAGCCAAAAAAGAAAATAGTATTAAAAAAAATGATACTATTATAAAAAATATAAAATTTATTTTATGCTTTAAAAATATAAAAATTGACGCTGCAAATAGTACATAGAATATAATTTCAGTAAAATTCAAAATTACACCTTTTTTATTTAAAATTATGGGCTCAATGAATAATTTGATAATTACGAATGAAAACAAAAGAACTGCCACTATAAGACTAAAATTTTTTGAAAAATCGTTTTTATTTAAATATTTGGGTAAATACCTAATACTTGATAGTAAATGTGGAATTCCAAAAATAAGTGGACCAATTATTAATAAATTGTAAGGATGAAAGAGTGCAAAATATAGGCTTGTTGAAGCAGAAAAAACAAAACCAAATTGTAACCTAATTGAACGATTTATAAAAATACTTTTTACTAAATTATACTTTAATACTTTTTTAAGAATAAAAGTGCGAATTCGATCCAAAAAGTTAATTGAAAACATTAAAAATGGCATATTTAAATTTAACTTTATTCAGATCATAATTAAAGCTAACTCATTAAATAAAATCAGAGCAAGACCTTAGTCCTTGAAAATTACTGATGACCATAAGTAAAGTATTAGTTAAAGTCATACAAGATGCTTCAAACTGAAAAACCTAAACTTTTATGCTTAGATGATGAAATCCACAATCTGGATGCACTCGAGAGAATTTTTCGTAAAAAGTATAATATTCTTAAAGCAATTGGTGGAATAGAAGCCATAGAATTACTTAATCAACATAAAGATATTCAAATAATTATATCAGATCAAAGAATGCCTGGAATTTCAGGAGTCGAATTTTTACAAAAGTCTCTTGAGACTCATCCTGATTGTATAAAAATATTACTGACTGGTTATACAGATATTGAATCAGTGATTGAATCAGTGAACAAAGCTCAAATATATAGATATTTAACAAAGCCATGGGATGCAACTGACTTGGCCAATACTGTTGATCAGGGCTATGAAAAATACCAGCTTAAAATTGATCTAAAACGCAAAAATAAAGAACTTGAGCAAGCTTTAGCGGACTTAAAAGAACTAGATCAAGCGAAGTCAAACTTTATGATTTTAATTAATCATGAGCTTAAAACTCCACTCACAACCATTATGAGTTTTGCGGGCTTACTTAAAGAAACAATTTTAACTGAAGAACAAGTTTTATTTACAGACCGGATAAATAAATCATCCGAAAAACTTAAAAAGATCGTAGACGATGTTTTATTAATTGCGAAAGGTGAATTAAACTTACTGACTATCAACAGATCAACAGTCGATTTAGAAAAAATAAAAAATCAATTTCCGTTAGAAGTTTTACAAAATATGAAACTTAAAAATCAACGATTTGTTGAAAATCTTGAATTTTCTGATTTTCAAACTGACGAAAATTTGTTTAAAACAGCTTTTTATCGAACATTACACAATGCTAGTAAATTCGGACTCGCTAATAGTGAAATCGAATTCTCATCTAAAAAAATTGGAAATCGAGTTATTTTATCACTTATTAATTCAGGACCTTCTATTTCAAATGCTATTTTAAAAAAAATATTTCAACCCTTTCAAATGGATGAAAACATTATGAATCATTCAGTCGGTATGGGATTAGGACTCAGTATTTGTCATATAATTACAAAAGCTCTGGATGGAAACCTAGTTATTGAAAATACTGACACTGGAGTACGTGTAGAATACAGCTGGACTGTGGACTCATAACGAGCTGAATCCGAATTTCCGAGAATGAAATTGTATTTACATCAATTGTTATTAGCTAAAATCTAGTTATGAATTTCAGATTGCAGATCTGTTTTTATGATAAAATTTATTCTGTTAGGCACAATCTGTTTTCACATTGTTTGTAAATCTTGGTCTAAAACATCAGATGCCATTATTTTGGAACTCGGAGAGTCTAAACTTATTTCCGCTGTTAAAGAAAATGTATGGATTGAAAACCAAAAAGTAGCTATTGCGAATACAACTCACGGAATCATTAGAATCAAAGCTTTGACGATTGGTTCAACTTTAGCTCGCTTTGACAGAAGACAAACTGAAATTATTGTTTTACCAGTTGGGCATAAAAAATCTTTTGATAACTGGAAAACAAAAGCAAATCTTTTTGCGAACTTAGAAGTAGATCAGTGTCAAAATGTAATTTGTTTAACTGGCCAACTGAGCACAATGAAAGAATTCAAAAGATTGATTAAAATAATGAATCAAAATCAAATGCCTGCTTATATTGGGATGAAGTTAAATGAAAAACTTCAAACTCAAATTGAAAATTGGTACGCTGAGCAATTAAAAAAAGAAGGGTTATCTCCGTATAAAATTGTTTTTTCTGAGCCATGGAAAGTTTTTTCTAATTCTACAGAAGTGTTTTATAAAAATTCAAAATTTTTTGAAAAAAATGGAATTTTAATGCTAGAAGATAAAACAAAAATGGAACTCACAGACAACTTACGAGTTGAAATAAAAATAGTGGAAGTAAAAAAAGAATTTGTTCGCCAATTAGGAATTAAGTGGCCTGATGTTTATAACGCACAAGTATTACCAACATTAGCAGGTGTTGATTCTATAGAAGCATTAATATTGGGAAATGAACGTAATGGTGATATGAATATTTTAGCATCGCCTAATTTGATTTGCAAAAGCGGTAAAGAGGCAACTTTTTTTGCCGGTGGTGAATTCCCTGTGAAAACATATAATGATAAAAGTAGCTCAGTCAGCTGGAAGTCCTACGGAATAAATTTAAAAATAAAGCCGCAATTAGATTCAATTGGACAAATTAACTTAGAAATAGAATCAGAAGTCTCTAGTATTGACAAAAGTCATGAAATAGATGGAGTACCTGCTTTATATTCACATAAAGTAACAAGTCACTTCAATTTGAAAAAATCGCAAACCATAATTCTATCTGGATTAATTAAAGCTGAGAACGGAAAATCTGTGGAAGGCTTGGCTTACTTAAGTCAATTACCTATATTAGGACGACTTTTTTCAAGCCAAAATTATTTAGAAAATAAGTCCGAGCTTGTGATTTTTGTAACACCAAAAGTTGTGGGTCAATAGTGAATACTGAAATTAGAAAAGCTTTAGATTCTATTTTTACTGATCGACTAAAGCTAGTTAACCATCACTGGCAAGACGAACAAAGCCAAATTGAAAAAAAAGAACTGATCTATAAACTTACTCAGGATCATATCAAATCTTTCAATCATTTAATTCAGCAAAGAATTCAAAATGAACTTGATGCCTATGGACCACTACATGATTTTATTGCAGATCCACACGTTACAGAAATATTAGTTAATAACTTTGATCAAATTTTTATCGAAAAAAATGGGCAGCTTAGTCAAAGTACTGATTTTTTCTATAGTCACAAAACTTATGAAAATTGCATCGAACGAGTTTGTCAAAATTGTGGGTCATATATCAATAAAGAAAAGCCTTTTATTGAGTTTCAGTTAGATCAAATGCGATTTACTATCATATACAAAGATTTATCTCGAGGCAGTCATATTTTATCAATTCGCAAACAACCCACAATTTCTTATTCAATTGACGATCTGATAAAAAAAAATTGGTGTAATCAGATTGAAAAAGCAATAGTTTTAAAAATTTTGGAATCAAAAAAGAACTTTATTTTAGTCGGTGGAACATCTTCAGGAAAAACGACAGTTCTTCAATCACTCATCAACGAACTTCCGTTATCATCAAGACAAATAATCATTGAAGATACTCAAGAGCTCAGATTAGCAAATTCATTAAGTGTATCTTTACTTTGTCGAACTGATTATTTAAATGCAAAAAATACAGTGACGATGACGGATTTACTAAAACGAGCATTGCGTTTACGACCAGACCGCTTAGTCGTTGGAGAAATTCGTGGAGGCGAAGCTACTGATTTACTGATGGCTTTATCAACTGGACATGAAGGTAGCTTTGGATCACTCCATGCAAAAAATCACCACGAAGCCTTATTAAGGCTAGAAATGCTTATTCAAATGGGAGCTCCGCAATGGAAGCAAGAATCTATACGACGATTAATAGGTTTAACAATTAACTACATTATTGTAGTAACTAAAAAAGATGGACATCGAAAACTTGATGGAATTTATAAAATCACATCCGTTGAATCGACAGGAATATCTTCACATCGAATTGATAGCGCTTCTGAAATCAATTAGTTTTCAATTTATCTGAAAGTGCTTTTTCAGCAGATAAACTCAGTTTTACGCCAACTTCATTTAACTGATCACGATTGACTTCACTCGGGCAATCAGACATTAAACATGACGCTTGCGATGTTTTTGGAAAAGCAATCACTTCACGTATGGCCTCTGTTTGAGTCAGCAACATGACCAGACGATCCATTCCCCAAGCAATTCCTCCATGAGGAGGTGTTCCATATTTTAATGCATCTAAGAAAAAACCAAATTTATTTTTAGTTTCTTCTTCAGACATTCCTAATAATCGAAAAATACCTTGTTGAACTTCATTTCGATAAATTCGAATAGAGCCCCCGCCCATTTCATAGCCATTGCAAACTAGATCGTAGGCTTTAGCTAACATTTTAGGATAGGCTTTTTCATTATTAGAAATCATATCATCTAAGAATTCATCTGTAGGCGAAGTGAAAGGATGGTGGCGGGAAACCCATTTTTTATCTTCTGGCGAGTATTCCAAAAGAGGAAAATCAATAACCCATAAAAAATGATACTGACTAAAATCAATTAATTTTAATTCTCGGCCTAAATGTAATCTAATGGCTGATAGAGCTGAACAAGCAGGATCGTAATCATCAGCCACTATTAAACCGCAATCTGAAGACAAACATCCTAGCTTAGTAAAGATTTCTTTAAGTTTTTCTTGTGTAAAAAACTTAGAAATTGGTGAATTAATTGTTCCATCTGCTTCGGATTTTATCCAAACTAAACCTTTAGCTCCATTTTTTTTAGCAAGATCTGTTAATTTATCAAACTGACCACGCGTAAACTGGCCACCACCAGGAACAGCTATTCCACGAACGATTCCTCCACGTTGAAGAACATCATCAAATACTTTAAATCCACATTCAGAAAGCATTAAAGATAAATCTTGAATTTCCAAACCAAACCGAGTGTCTGGTTTATCGCATCCGTATTTATCCATGGCTTCAAAATATTTAATTCGTTTTAATTTTGGAACGTCAATTCCTTTTATTTCTTTCCATATCATTTGGAGCATGCGTTCATTCAGATCTAAAATATCTTCGACATCAATAAATGACATCTCCATATCGATTTGTGAAAACTCTGGTTGACGATCTGCTCGCAAATCTTCGTCACGAAAACAACGCGCGATTTGGAAATAGCGATCATATCCTGAAACCATTAAAAGCTGTTTTAAAATTTGAGGAGACTGAGGTAAAGCATAAAAATTTCCAGGATTAACTCGTGATGGAACTAAATAATCTCGAGCACCCTCGGGTGTAGATTTAAACAAAATAGGTGTTTCAATTTCTAAAAAATGATTCGTGGTTAAAAAAGAACGCACTAATTGAGCGACTCTGGATCGAATAATCATGTGATTTTGCAAACGTGGCGATCTTAAATCTAAGTAACGATATTTTAATCGAAGAACTTCATTCACGTTTTCATCTTCGGGACGAAAAGGCGGCGTCGCAGACTGATTTAAAATCTCACAACGAAGCGCTTCGACCTCGATCTCACCAGTTTTAATTTTTACATTTTTCATACCTTCAGGTCGAGCTCTAACTACTCCGTGTATAGCAACAACAAATTCTGATCTGAATTCTTTTGAGGCCTGAGTTTCATTATTTCGAGGATCTAAAACGATTTGAATTAAACCAGCCCGATCACGTAAATCAATAAAAATAAGACTTCCATGGTCACGACGTGTGTCAACCCAACCCATTAAAGTAACAGCTGTTCCGATATGATTTATATTTAACTCACCACAATAATTTGTTCTTTTTTGTTCTTTTACGAATTTCATTTAATTAGAGTCTCATAATGCAACTAGACAGTCAAAATAATCAATAGTTCTGGCTGAATTAATAATTGTTAAAATTATTTGAAATGGATATACTTACATTATGCCTAAAATTAATTTTGATATGTCTATTGCATCTGACCAAAAGTCAGCTTTTAAAAAAATAAAAAAATTCATGAGTAGTGAAAACGATTTTAAAAAGTTTGATCCTAAAGTAAAGTGCACTTTTAATGATGAAGACTATTCTTGTCAAATAGAGGGCACTCAATTTAATGCTCACATAAAAACAACCGAAGAAAAAACTAAAACTAAAGTCGAGGTCAGTATTGAAATCCCAATTCCTTTAGTCTTATTCAAGGGAAAAATTAAAGAAATAGTCGAAAAGAATATAAAAAAAATATTTAAAACTTAATTTATGAATCAAAAAAAGAAGAATTTAGTAAAACCTAAAAAAGTTATCGCTGAAATCGTTGATGAAACGATGTCTGAACCCATTTTCAATACGCTAGATGAAGATATTCAGTCCATTCAATCAAATAATGAAAAAATTCCAACTGATTTTGAAATTACGTCGCAACAACTGACTGTTCCAGATTCATCGGCAACAACTGGTTCAATTTCTAAAGAACAAAAAAATATTTTAACGTCATATTTGAATGAGCTCAGAAAGTACCCTGTTCTCAGTCGTGAAGAAGAGCTTAATGTAGCTAAGCACTATTATGAAACTAAAGATAAAGCTTCAGGTGAAATCCTTGTTAAGTCTAACTTACGTTTTGTTGTAAAAGTTGCTGCAGATTATGCTAAATTTTCAAATCGAATGATTGATTTAATTCAAGAAGGAAATATTGGATTAATGCAAGCTGTAAAAGAATTCAATCCACATAAAGGAAATAGATTAATTACTTATGCTGTTTGGTGGATCCGTGGCTATATTCAAGATTTTTTGATGAGACAATTCTCAATGGTTCGCATTGGAACAACAGCCCATCAACGTAAGCTATTTTATCAGTTACAAAAACATAAAAATGAACTTGAAAAAATGACGTCTCAAGAAAATATACTCCAATTGTCTCATCAACTCTCAATACCAGAAGATGAAGTCGCAGAAATGGTTAAACGAATTTCACAGCGAGATGTAAGCTTAGACAAACCTTTGCACGATGATGAGGATTCGCCAACTTTAGGATCACTCCTGTTTAAAAATCAGGAAGGAACTCTGGCTTTAGATGATCAATTAGCTCTTGATGAACAAATTAATTTACTAAAAAAAGCCATTGAAGTTGTAAGACCCAATTTAACAGAAAAAGAAAAAATTATTTTAGATGAGCGCCTTATGAATGATGAACCACTCACACTTCAAGAAATTGGTGAAAAATATAAAATTTCCCGCGAAGCAGTTCGTCAAAATGAAACTCGTTTAATAAATAAAATTAAACAAGAACTTAAAATTTAATTATATAGCTTCGAGCTCGCCGGCCTGTATAGCCACCGCTAACTTGGCCTTCAGACGAATAACAGCTTGTGCATGAAGTTGCGAAACACGAGATTCTGTGACCCTTAAAACTTGGCCTATTTCCTTTAAATTTAAATCTTCAAAGTAATAAAGCGATAGAACAAGTCTTTGCCGCTCAGGAAGTTCCTCAATGGCACGAGCTACGACATCTTTGACTACTTTAACATTAAGTTGATTAAATGGATTATTAGATTTTGCGCCTTCAAGTAGGTTTGCAATCGATTTTTTATCAGAATCACTAAATGTAGGCTGATCATCGATTGATAATAAACTTACAGGTCTAACTTGATTAATCAAATCATGAAATTCTTCAATTGGCATATTAAGCTTTGCAGAAATTTCTTCATCAGTTGGAGCACGTCCCATTTCTATTTCTAAATTAACGATCGTTTTTTCTAATGCTTTTGACTTATCTCGAACTGACCGCGGTATCCAATCTTGTGCTCGTAACTCATCAAGTATGGCTCCGCGAATACGAAATTCAGCATAGGTCTTAAATTTATTATCTCGATTAGGATCCCATTTATCAATAGCATCCATTAAACCAATAGAACCTGCAGAAATTAAATCATCAATATCAATATTTGGCGGCAATCGAATTGCAATTTTTTGAGCTACAAATTTTATTAAAGGAGCATACTCACGAATAAGTTCATTTTTTTGATCACGATTAATAGAATTTTTAACCGTTTTTTTAGTAGGTTCTTCTTTATATTTTTTTAATGCACTTAAATTTTTAGACATCCAAACGATCCCTCACTCTGATTTATTTTACGATGCGAAAACTAAAATTAAAAGGTTTAATGAGATAATTTACATTAAGCATGACCAGGGACTGGGAAAAAAAGCCGATCTAGTCCTGATTCAGATAGTGATCGATCTGATGCTTGCATGTCATTATATTCTACGCTCTTATTTTTATTGAATCGATCTATTAATTTTAAACCAATGTTATTTATTTGTTTTTGAGCTTCTGAAGCCATATTTTGTTTCAGAACGAGACGTTGATGCTGCTGAAGCTTTCGCAATACTGCATCTTGCGGGATAGTTCCCAAAAACATCATATTTACATCTAAAAATTTTTCACAAATATCTGAAAATTTAGTAAAAAGAGATATTCCAGTAGTTCCTTCGACAAGATTACAAACAACTAAAAAATCTGACATTTTATGCTTTTGATGAAGTGTTTTTACTAAAGCATACGCATCTGTAAAGCTAGAAGGATCTTGCGTGATTAGAATAATACATTCATCAACTATAGAATTTAAATGGAGAACATAGTCATGAATACCTGGAGCTGTATCAATAAGTAAAAAGTCATATTTAAATTCAATAGATCTAATTTGATCTATAATTTCGCGACGTTCATACGCATTTAAATTCATAAGCTCTTGCAATCCACTGCCACCAGAAAGCAAATCGATATTTTTAAGTAACGGGGTGATACATTGGTCTATAGGCATACCATTAATTATATCTTTTATTGTTTTTTGAGCACGTACACCAAAAAAAATATCCACATTTGACATTCCGATATCACCATCAAGAATTAAAACTCGCGAACCTTTTTGTGAAAGTGACATTGCCAAATTACTGATGACAGTTGTTTTTCCAACGCCACCTTTTCCTGATGTGACTGAAATTAATTTCATATTGAAAGTTCTCCGATGGTAGTTTTTTTTGTAATTTCCAAAATAAGATCTAAAACTCGTTCTATCGTAGCAAATTCGAAATCTTCAGGAACTTTTCGGCCAAGACTAAAAGCAAAAAGAGGCAACTGAGATCTAACAGAAGTGTTATATATAATGCCGAAAGTATTAACTTCATCGAGATGTGTAAAAATAAGGTCTGTCACATTATAAGAAGAATAGTTTTCAACTAATTGCATAGCTTCATCATCTTTGAGATGACATGACAGAACTAAATGGGATTGATTTTGAACAATAGCTTTTGGAATAACTTGTTCCAAGTAGTTTTTTTCACTTGAGTTTTTCAAACTCAAGCTTGCAAAATCAACTAATACATGATCAACAGAATTTAAGTAAGGCGTAATTTTATTCCAATCGTTAGTCGATTTAATCGCTATAAAAGGTATTTCCAAAAGTTGACAATACATTTTCATATGATCATCAGCTGCAAATTTAATAGTATCCGTAGAAACAACTGCAATTTTTTTTTGTGACTGATTACCTAAATGGGCAGCTAACTTTATTAATGCTGTTGTTTTTCCTGAACTCGATGGACCAAAGAAAAACTGATATTTTGCAAGCTGATTTTCTGAGTTTGGAGCTATTCCAATTCTGTGAGCCAGTTGATGCATGATGTAGTTTTCAACTTTTTTGCTATTTTTGATCTCTGCAATACTGGCTTCTTTTTGAACCTCAACTAGGAGCTGACCAGTTAACTCTTGATCAATTCCTTTAAATGTTAATTTTTGAAACTGAGAACAAAGGTCATAATTTACTCCGAACTTGGCACCGGGATGCGATTGAACAAAATTCTGAGGTATCGATTTAAAATCTTGAACAATTTTTTTTAGACTTTCAACTTCATTCTTTAATTTTTCAACATCCATATTTTGCCATGTATTCACTGCAAGTTCAGTCAGTTGATTTTGTTGATTCAAAGATTTTTTAACTTCTGATATTGATTTTGTAATTGGTAAATTTTCTGGATCAATTTCAATGTAACGTCGACTAGACGACGTGCTTTTAACAGGTTGTGATTTAGCAATTTGTTGTTGCATCATTTTTTGAATAACTTCTTTTTGATTTTTAGCATTGATCAAATTAAATTTGTCTTGTGTTTTTTGAGACATCTTTGATTGAGCAAACTGTTTTTGCTTTAAAACAATATCAGAATAGGCTGCAGTGATTTCAATACTTTTAATTCCACCTAAACCAAAACCTTTTGTCACATCTTTAGCTGATAAAATCACAGCATCAGGTCCAAGTTGACTTTTAACCATTTCAAGAGCTTCTTTCATCGTACGTGCTTCAAATTTTTTAATATTCATTTCACTTTACCTTTTTTATAAATTAATTTGTGCCACAGATTGAACGCGCGCTTCAATTGAAACTTCGCTATGAGAAAGCACAATCAATTGAGGAATAAACCGAGAAACTAATTTTGCTATGTGTCTTCGAACTGTAGGACTTGTTAGTAAAATAGGTTGTCCAGCAATTTCTGGATGTTTTTCAATACTCAAGGCGATATTGGAAATCATTTTTGAAGCCGATTGAGGATCCATCACAAGTTGAATACCCTGCTCTGTCTGCAGCAATGAACTAGATATAATTTCTTCTAATCTTGAATCTAATGTTAAGACTGACATTTCACTATCAGCGCCTATGTATTTTTCAGTAATTGTGCGCGATAGTTGTTTTCGAACATTTTCAGTCAACACATCAATATCTTTTATTCGATGAGAATCATCAGCTAATGTTTCAAATACAGTTAATAAATCACGAATAGAAACTTGTTCTTTTAAAAGATTTTGCATCACTTTAACTACGGAACCAAGAGATAAACCGTCAGGTATAAGATCTTCAACTACTTTAGGATGAGTTTTCTTAAAATTTTCAATAAGTTGTGAAGCTTCTTGTCTGCCTAAAAGCTCATGGGCATGCGTGCGAATCATTTCTGTAATATGAGTCGCTATCACAGTTGGTAAATCGACAACAGTAAAACCTGCAAATTCAGCACGGTCCTTCTGTGATTTTGAAATCCATAAAGCATCTAATCCAAAAGCTGGTTCTTTTGTAGGAATACCGTCAACCTTTTCAGTTGTATTTCCTGGATTCATTGCCATAAGCATGTCTGCTTTTAAAATTCCTCCACCAATTTTACTGCCTTTAATCAAAAAACGATACTCACCTGCAGCTAATGATAAATTATCGCGGATATGGATACTTGGAACTAAAATCCCTAAATCAAAAGCAAATTGTTTTCTAATTGAAGAAATACGTTCAAGCAAATCTCCTGATGATGATGAATCCACAACTTTAATTAAACCATAACCAACTTCAAGTTCTAACATATCAACGGGCTGTACCGAATCCATGATTTCTTTTTTGGGTTGACTTGCTTCAAGTTGAATTCTTTTCGTCTCTGTATTTTCTTTTTCTTGTTTATATTTACTAATAACCCAAGCTGTTCCACTCATGCCTGCTGCAATAATAATAAATGGACCAGTTGGCAAACCTGGCACCAAAGACATTAGTCCCATAACGGCGGCAGCAGTATATAAAGTTTTTGAATCAGAAAATAACTGTCCTGTCACTTCTTGACCCATATCACTGTCACTACTACTACGAGTTACAATCATACCAGCAGAAATTGAAATAATCAGAGCTGGAATTTGCGATAAAAGACCATCTCCGATTGTAAGCATAGTATAATATTTTGCAGCTGTTGAAACATCTAAGCCTTTCTGCATAACACCGATGAGTAATCCACCTAAAATATTTATTATTGTAATTATAATACCTGCTATGGCATCACCACGAACAAATTTACTGGCACCATCCATAGATCCGTAAAAATCAGCTTCTTTTTCAATTTCACGTCGTCTTCTTCGAGCTTCATGTTCATTGATAACACCTGCATTTAGTTCAGCATCAATCGACATCTGCTTTCCAGGCATAGCATCTAAAGTAAATCGTGCTGCGACTTCTGCCACACGTCCAGAACCTTTTGTAATAACAATAAAATTAATCACAATCAAAATCACAAAAACGATAAAACCGATAACATAATTACTTCCTACAACAAAATTTCCAAATGCTTGTATAACTGATCCTGCAGCAGCTGGGCCTTCATGACCATTCGACAATATTAATCTTGTAGTGGCTACATTTAGACTCAAACGAAAAAGAGTTGTCATTAATAGCAATGAAGGAAATGAAGAAAAGTCTAAGGTCTTACGTATATAAACAGCAGTTAACAATATCAATATACTTAATGCTAAAGAAAAAGTTAAAGCCACATCTAGCATAAATGCTGGTAATGGAATAATTAAAACTGTTATCACTGCCATTAAGCATATAGCTATAAATAAATCTGTATTTTTTGTATACTTTTCTAAACTTTTAGCAAATTTAAAAATTTCATCCATATTTACAATCCTTTATCATTTCGCAAATTATTTGGTCTTGTTTTTTTCTTACGTTTCAAACGCATCACATAAGATAAAACTTCAGCCACTGCTACAAAAAGTTCTCGTGGAATGACTTGACCGATTTTCATAGTTTTATAAATTGTTCGCGCTAATGGTTTATTCTCTAAAATAGGTATATTATTTTCATGAGCTATTTTTTTAATAGTTTCTGCCATATAATCCGCACCCATTGCAACCAACTGAGGTGCAGGAAGTGTTTCAGAATACTTCAAGACACAAGCTATATGAGTAGGGTTTGTAACTACAACACTGGCTTTAGGAATTTGCTGCAACATTTTTCTTTGAGCGACTTCTCTTTGAATTTTTCTGATGCGCGCTTTGATCAAAGGATCACCTTCGCGCGATTTATGTTCTTCTTTAATTTCTTGTTTTGTCATCATCATTTCTTTTTCCAATTGCCAACGTTGAAAAAAATAATCTGCCAGCGCTAAAACCAACATGAAAAATCCTGTACCAGTAAATAGTTTAAATAAAACTGACCCCAAGTACGTCATGATTTGTGGAATTGAAAAAGTGCTTAAATAAGGAATTTGCTGAACTTCTTTTTTGAGTAAAAAATAAATAACAAGTAATATGACTAAAATTTTTAAAATAGCTTTAACAACTTCAGCAATGCCTTTCATTGAAAAAATTCTTCCGATAGCATTTAAAGGATTAATTTTATTTAAATCCGGAGACAAAGCATCCTCAACTTGCAAAAAACCAGTTTGTAAAACCTGAGAAGCAATACCAACGACTAAACTAATACCAAATACTGGTGATAATAGAAAAACCATTTTCTGACCAAAATACATAAGTATTTCTGAAAAACTAGAAACTTTATACAATTGGATGAATTCGCCATTCATCGATTTTTCAAAAATATCAGTTAAATTTGATAAAAAATAGCGACCCATTAAATACATTAATCCAGCAGCAAGTAAAATAGTTAACGAAGAACCCAGTTCACGAGTCATAGCCACTTGACCGCGCTTACGAAAATCTTCGCGTCGGGCATCAGTAGCCTGTTCAGTTTTTTCGTCCTGATCTTCTGACAAGCTATATTCCCTTCATAAATCGAAATAATTGATGACTTGTTGTTTCTACAATTGAGCTCAATTCACCTGTCATTAAAGGTAAACAAATTATTAACAGAACTATTCCGACCAAAGTTGAAATTGAAGCTGCTGTTGATAAAACATTTATTTGCGGCACAGCACGGCTCAAAATTCCGATTCCAATTTGAACGACAAGCATTGAAATTAATATTGGTGCTGATAATCGTATTGCTATAATAAATAAATCTTGCGCCGCTAAAACAATGTTTTTTAACTCAATGACATTAAATTGCACACTTGCCAAATGAAGTATCGAAAAACTTTTTATTAAACCCTCAAGCATAATATGGTGTCCATTGATTGCAAAAAATATTAAAGTGGCAAACATGGAAATAAATTGCTCCATGGCATTACCCGGACTTCCAAGAAGCGGATTAAATATTTGTGCTTGTCCAAGCCCTAGCGCCACAGATATCAATTCACCTGCCATAGATACAGTAAAGAAAAAAAATCGTGTTAGAAATCCTAAACAAAGACCGATAACGACTTCTAGAGTCGATAAAAAAATAATTTGATCTTGCATCTCAGAAACCTGTAATAAGGTTTTATTATTATTCAGACTTGGGAAAACCATCATTGTAAGAATTAATGAAATAAGAATTCGAGCCACAATCGGCACTGACTGAGCACTGAAAATGGACGCAGAAAAAATAAATGCAGTCATTCGAAGCAAGGCTAAGCCAAATACTAATAACTGAACTTCATTAAGTTGCGTAATGTTGAACACTACTGACTCCTCACAATAGTGGCCATATTATCAAATAAGTTTATCGTGTAAGTTTTCAGAAGATTAATCATCCAAGGGCCAGCAAGCACAAGTACTATTGCAATAACAATCATTTTAGGAACAAATGTTAAAGTAGATTCATTAATTTGTGTGAGAGCTTGAAAAATACTAACTATTAATCCAACAACTAAAGTGCTGAGTAATAGCGGCGCCGAAACAATGGCTAAAGTTTTTAAAGCTTCTTGTCCTAAATTTAAAATAATATCATCACCCATAATTCACCAAACCTTTATTTAATTTAGCCAAAACTTTTAACCATAGAACCGATAAGTAAACTCCAGCCATCAACCAAAACAAAAAGCATAATTTTAAATGGCAGTGCAATTACTGCAGGAGGGACCATCATCATACCCATTGCCATCAATACACTTGCCGCTAAAATATCAATCATTAAAAAAGGCAAGAAAATAATAAATCCAATCATAAATGCTGTTTTTAATTCAGAAATAATAAAAGCTGGAATTAATACTAATGTTGGAACATCAGCTCTGGTTTTTGGTTGAGCCACTTGTGCTAACTTAACAAATAAACTTAAGTCTTGATCGCGAGTTTGAGCAAACATAAATCGACGAAGCGGCGCTAAAGCATTATCAATAGCAGCCTCCTGTGAAAGCTGTCCTATAACATAAGGTTGAACTGCTTTTGTATTAATTTCTTTAAATGCAGGATTCATCACAAAAAAAGTTAAGAATAAAGAAAGTCCTACTAACAACTGATTCGGTGGCATTTGTTGAACGCCTAAAGCTTGACGTAAAAAAGACAAAACAATAAGTATTCGTGTAAATCCAGTCATCATTATTAAAATAGCAGGAGCCAAAGTTAAAACTGTCATCATCATGACTAACTTGATCGTATTAACGACTTCTGTTGGATTTTCTGTGGACTTAAAACCTAAGTTGACAGTCGGCAAAGTCACTTGTGCAAAAAGTGTTTTTGAAAGCACCAGCACTAGTGCTAATACCATAAATGGCTTAGTAAGAACAAAGTTTCTAGCTTTTAATAAAATCACTGAATATTCCTCATAGATTTTAATTTTTGAGCCACAGTAGATTGTATATTCTGAAGACTAAATTCTTCTTCATCAGAATCTAAATCTTTTTTTCCAGTTAAAACTTCGTCAAAGCTATTTGGTAAAACTTGTGGCAAATCTTCATCCAATAAAGAAAGTGTTTTCATCATAGAAATATTATGATCTGTTATCCCAATTAAAATACTTTCTCCGGCAACTCGAACAACAGCCAAACTTTTTTTAGGACCTAAAAAATGTTGAGATAACATTTTAATTTGTATATTTGATTTTGCTGATTGATTTTTAAAAGTCGTTTTTTTAAATGTATATACACCTACAGCTGTTACACTTAAAAGAATAAATAAAGTAAACAAAAATTTTTGTCCTGAGCCATTCGTTGCACTTGATCTATCCTCAGTGAATACTTTTATAGGTATTTTAGACTCATCTAATTGAGACTCTGTTGCACTGACTTCAGTTGGTGGCGACTGTTCCGTTGCTTGCACTTGAAATACCAATAAATTTAAAATTAATATTATTAAATATTTCATTATTTTAACTGCTCTATTCTTTCTGTCGGAGAAATAATATCAGTTAGCCGTACGCCAAATTTTTCGTTAACAACGACAGCTTCGCCGCGTGCAATAAGTTTATCATTGACTAGAACTTCCATTGGCTCGCCAGCCAACTTGTTAAGCTCAATAACTGAACCTTGAGTTAAATTCAAAAGTTCATTGACTGGCATTTTAGTTCTTCCTAATTCGACTGTAACTTTTAAAGGAATATCTAAAATTAAACTTAGATTTTTCTCTTTTGTAGTTGCTGTTGCTGGCTCTGACATATGGTCTCCTTATTTAATTCTATTTCTAATTAAGTCTTCTTTTATTTTTCAATAGGACGAGTAACTTGAACAGAAACAGCCCCGTGATGGACTCCGTAATAACCCTTAAACTTTTTAATTTCTTCGACTTGGATATCTAGTTCTCCTGAAGCATCTTGACTCAATGGCAGCACATCACCAATTGCTAATGTCATTAAATCTTTTAATTTTATTTCTGTTTCACCAAGATTAACTTTGATATCGACTTCAGTTTGCAAAAGTTGATCTTGAATAATCGTTGTCCATAATTTTTTATCCGTTTGATCTGATTCAACCTGAAACCCTGTTGATAGTTTCTGCTTGATGGGTTCAATTGTCGCGTAAGGCATAATCACTGCAACTGTTCCATTAATATTTTCTAGCTCGATATCAAAAGTTGTAGCTATTACAACATCTGTAGGCGGTACTATTCCAACGAATTGAGGATTCACTTCTGTTCTTTGAAAAGCACAATCAATGACTTCGACTGTGGACCATGCATTTTCTAAATCTGAGATGGCTAAATCCACAACTTTTCTGACAATTTGTAATTCGATCGGTGTAAATTCTTTACCTTCGATTTTTGTAAATGGGCGATCTGATCCACCAAAAAAAGAATCTATGAGCGCATAAGCTAATTTAGCCTCTAGAACAAATAAAGCAGATCCACGAAGATTATTAAATCGAAGAACACTAATACAAGTTGGTACAGGTAATGTATTGACATATTCACCAAATTTTAAAAACTCAGTTGAAGTCAGCGTTATTGTTGCAATTTTTCGAAGTGCCGATGATAAAGAAACTCGAAAAGCTCTCATGAATTTTTCGTAAATAACATCAAGCTGTGGCAATCGGCCACGTATGATACGATCCTGACTTGTTAAATCATAGGAAATAATATCTTTATTACTATGAGATACAATAGGCGCAGTAGCTTCAGAAACAATATCACCACCACTAACAGCAGCTAGTAACGCATCAACTTCACTTTGTGATAGTACTTGATTCATACTTAAGTTCCTTTAATTATAAATAAATTCAGTAAAATAAACATTTGATACTTTTCCTTTTGCTAAGAAAGTATTTATATTGTCTTTAATTTCATTTCGTAGTTGTTCTTTACCTTCTTTAGCAGTTACTTCTTCAAGGCTTTTTCCAGATAAAATAATAATAATAAAATCACGAATTTGAGCTTTACGATTATCTATCTCTTGAACAACATCTGCTCCCTTAGCTTCGATTTCCATATTCACTTTTAAAATCTTACGACCCTTGGATCCAGCTAAATTGACAACAAAGGTCTCAAGCGGTACAACTTTACCAACTTCTTCAACTTCTGTTTTTTCTTCGGATTGTGTCTTTTTTTCACCTTCTACAATTTGTTGAATTTCTAAAGGCTGTGCTTGTTTTGATTTCCAGACCATAAATCCTACACCAGCCACAACAGCCATATTCAAAATAACCAATCCGTAAAGAATCTTGCTTCTTAAACCTGATGACTGACTTGGACCGTTAGTCAGTGCTTGATCAATATTATTTGTTTTTTCTTCTGCCATTTTAGCTCCCTGGATCAAAGTCTTTCTCTGAAGATAAGGATCTTCACACTTGGTTTGAGCAACGAAAATGCCAACTAGACTAAATGTAAGAATTTTTTTAAAAACAAACTTAAAAAAACTAAGTTCGTTTTAACAGTAAAAAAAATGCCGAGGATTCAAGTCTCGGCAAAAAAATCCCAAAATTCTGACAAGTCCAGTTAATATTTTGTCAGTTTAAGAACTCAATTTTAGTCTAGCTGATTTGACGAAAGCTCAAATACTCAGTAATATTATGAAAGTTAAATTGATTTTTTGAAGAAAAGGATTTTATGTCAACAAATCGTATAATTGAGTTGTGTTTAGTTTTTTTAATTTCTGTATTATCTTTTTCAATAGGAACATTTGTTGGAAAAAAATATTCTGATAATCAACATAAGTTAGCCTTATTAGATCCGCAATATAACAAAAATTTACAAAAATCTGAAAATGCTGAACATAAAGAAATAGCAGATACTGCTGTTCCGAATTCAAATATGACAGACGAAGAAATTGCCAAAATGTCAAAAGAATTTTCAGAAGAAGATGACCACATCACTTCTACTGATAAAACAGCAGCTCACACTACGAATGATAAAATAACTGAAAAAGAAGACAATTCGAATTTAGTAAAGACTATTGAAGAAGACGGAACTGTAGCTGAAGAAAATTTAAAACCAATTGCTAAAAATATGCCTTCAAAGACAATTGAAAAAAAAGCAGACCCACAAGCTTTAAAACGTGATGTAGCTACAATTGCAGAAAAAGTTAAATCAATAACAAGTGACGGAAAAAATGCAAAATACACTGTTCAAATTGGTTCATTTCCATCGCCCTCTGAAGCTGATAAAATAGTCAATAGTCTGCAAGCACGAGGCTACAAAGCGACACAGGTTCAAGCAAACGTGAATGGAAAAACTTGGCACCGGGTGCAAGTTGGGTTGTTTACAAATCTTGAAGAAGCGCAAGCCTATAAAAAAGAACTTGTTGAACAGAATCGTCTAACGACTGCTATTATTAGTAAAATTACTGAGTAGTTTGATTTGGATTTTAGCTTTTTTATCTTTTGATTATTTATTTGCTCAGACAATTGACTCTTCAAGCCTTATGAAACCCAGAGGAACAGTACTTAAAAAATCTGTGTCTGAAGTGAATTCAAAAAACTTAGCTATCATTATAAGTGGTGGCCAATTCGCAACAAGTAACCATGAACGTTATTATCAAAATACAAAAAATGTTTACAACAGTTTACTGAATTACGGTTTGAAAAACAGTCAATTCAAGTGGCTTATGCAAGTGGGTCAAAAAACACTGCAGATACTGCTGTTCTTAACACTACAACTGGTAAAGAAAAGCCCGAAAAGAAAAACTATGATCTAAATAATGATGGCGAAACTGATATTAATACAAGCGCTACAACAAGTGGCGTTAATACCGTTTTTTCAAAAATTAAATCAAAAATTGAACCTCATCAAAATCTTTTTGTTTTTATAACGGATCATGGTGATCCTGATGGAAATATTGTTTTATGGAATGATGAAAGAATGTCAGTGAAAACATTAACTAAGAAATTAAAAGAACTAGGCCCTGAGGTTAACATCCAAATTGTCACTAATATTTGTTACGGCGGAAAACTGACTGAAATTGATCTGCCGAATGTATGTGTTGTTGCCAATGCAGATAACAATAATGAGTCAATAAGCTTAGAACAATCTGATACTTTTACAGATGGCTTAGCTCATCAAATTAATCAGTTTAAATCAGAAAATAAAAATGCTACTCTTGATAATTTGTTTTTTTGGTCTAGAAAAAAAGATTTAGCAACCAACACAATACACAGAACAACAATGGATCACTTTTTAGATACCGAATTAATAAAATTTAAAATAGAAATACCTCAGATTAATTGTACTTCGATGCAAAGCCCGATTGCAAAACTTGTCGCCAATATAAATCCAGTTACAACGGCAATTGCAAATATCGACACAGATCAGTCTTACAAAACTTCAGAAGTACAAACACTTATCAAAAAGCAGAAGCTCCTAGAATCACAAATTCTAGAACTAACTAAAAGTTGGTCTGAGGGCCAATACAATGAATTATGGATTCAACTTGATATAAAAGAGAAAAATTTAATTTCTAAGTGGGACAGTTTTTCTGATGAAAAAAAAGAAAAGTATCGAGGAAAATTGACATTAGAATTTGAAAAAATAATGAAAGAAAAATATAAACAGGAAAAAATAGCTTTAGGATTAAAGCAAGATTTAGAAAGATTAAAAAAAGAAGCTGATTTTTTTAAGATTGCAACACCAAAATCCTATGAAAGATACAAATCAATTAGAAAGTGTTTAAATCATACTTTATAACTTTTTCAAAATTTTTATATTTTTTAATCTATTTCTTCCTAACGAAAGCTTTGCGCTTTTGAATTTTAGAAAGGGAATACTTAATGTTACAGGTAAAATATTAATCATAGAAAATGATGTTTATTTGTCTGTGAATGATAAAACAAACAACGAAACTCGATTTAAATTATCTGGAAACATGACAGAAGTTATTAAAAAGAATAATAATTCAAACGCAGAAATAATAATTAAACTAAATAAAAAAGTATCTTCTTCACTTGCAGAAGCCGAATTCATTGAATTAATTAATCTTAAAGAGCCTTACGAAAAACAAGTTTACTATGAATTCAAAAAAGAACTCAATTACGAATCATATTGAATAACTGATTTTATCAGTTCATTACCAAATTTCATTTGATTCAAAAAAGTTAAATTAATCAAAACTAAAATATCGACAACTTTATAATTCGCCTTTCCACAAAGTTCAATCGAAGCCGCTAAAGTTCCACCTGTGGCTAAGACATCATCTATAATCACGACTTGATGACCACGAGCATTTTTTGAAGGAATCATTTCCAAAGTTGCTTGTCCATATTCTAAACTATAACTTTTCTGCACAACAGGTGGTGGCAATTTACCCGCTTTACGAAGCGGAATAAAACCTTTATTAAATTTGGCTGCTAGCATCGAAGCAAAAATAAACCCTCTGGATTCAACCCCAACAAATGAATCAATTTCATCAAGATTGATAAGCTGACCCATATCAGCAATAACCTGCTGTAACGCCTGTGGATTTTCAAGGACTGGGCTGACATCACGAAATAAAACCCCGGAAATGGGAAAGTCAGGCGTTTCACATATTAAATTTTTGTAGTTAATCATGAAAAGAAGATAAATTATTTTTGTGATGAAATCATTAAAATTAAAGAAGGCTGTGTTTTAAAACACAGCCTTTGATTTATGTAACTTAGTTTAAATACTAGTTTTCCCAATAAAATTTGTAAGGCAACTCTATAGCTTTTCTTAATGACTCAGTTTCCGGAGATGAACCAAAATTGTTAAAATCATTTGGAACATTTCTTTGTGCTGCTTCATGACCTGTAGTGCTTTTGTCAGCATCAACTGATTGAGCAAGTTGAATATTCAAAATTGCATTTTTAAGTACATTTGCAACTGATCGTCTACCCGCAAGTATTAATTGAGTACCAGTTTGTGTATTTTGATTTTGTTCAAACTGATTACCTAAAAATGAAGCCTGTGGATAGTCTGGAACTGTAAATCTACTATTGCCTTCAAGATTGACTCGAACAGATTTTGATTTACTCAGGAAGTCTGAACTAAATATAACTTTCCCGTTTACATTTGAATCTGGTCTATTATCTGACGAACGCTTAACTGAATTTAAATCAACATTTAAAGAATTTGTATCTACAGCTCCAATTCGTCCTGATCTAGCACATTTGTAAGCAGCATAACCATCTCTGTAGCCAGATTTAAAATACTCTTTATAAAAAGTATTATATCCGTAGTAAGGAATTGTATAGTTACCCCAGTTATCCTTACCATAGTATCCATCGTAATACGATGCTTTGTAATTTTGATTATATGAAGATTTATAAGCACTATCATAATAAGATTTGTAGTATGAGTTAAAATAACTAGTATATGATGTTGTATAACTTAAATTATATGCGTTTGCTGAGCTAGTTCCAAAAATCTTATCATAAGCAACTTTGTAAGCTGGATTATAGAATTCTAAATATTTTTTATTATAGCCAGCACGTCTTCCATCATCAGCGCCCTTATTAGAACCGTCTTTTTTTCCAGCTTGAGTTGCTTCAGCAACAGTTGAAGCATCTGCATAGCCTGCATTTACACCATTGTTGTAGTCAGTACGATCGACAGCATCAGGGCTGTTGTAGCCCCTCTTGTATGAACCATCTAAATCAATACCAACTGCGTATCCAACACCTTCACACTCAGCAATAAGTCTTGAATTATCAACTTTTCCGTTCGGATTACTGTTAGTACTGCCAGTTGCGGCACACTTGTTACCTGCATCACGATATCCGTCTTTGTAACCATCATCATATCCATCAACTGCACCTTGTTTGGAACCTGCAATTTGGCCATCTTTGTCACCGTAATATTTACCTTCAGTTGAGCCATTTTTTTCACCGATTGGTTTTGCATTTTTAATAGCAGCTGCTTTTGCATCAGCATCAGCTCGACTTATACCGTCAGCAGCTCCTTTACTTTTTCCATCAGCGTCACCGTTAGCCGTTCCGTCTTTGATACCAGCTTTTTCAGCTTCTTTATTTGCATCAGCATAGGCCGTATTGAAAGGCTCTTGATAACTAGCATCGTAAGAAGTTTTATATACTTTATCGTATGTTTCTTTGTAAATTTTTGCTTTACCGTCTTTTATGCCGTTAACATTTGTGAAATATAATTTACCTGCCTCAACACCACGATCAAAAGAATTTTTGTTTGCAGTTGCAGCACGCGCAACACCTGCATTATATTTATTACCATTTTCAAAATTTCGGCAATTTGCGGGTGAAGGTTCAATAGTATCCTTACAACCTGTAAAAACTAAAAAAGAAGAAAATACAGTTAATCCTACGAGGATATTTTTTAAATTTAATTTATTCATATATTTGTCTTTCATTAATTAAGATTTGAAATTGAAAGTAACCAGTCAGCAGCACTTAGGGCTGTCGTCTTAGCGGCTTCAAAATTACCATTATCGATTTGAAGTTGAACATTGCTAAGCTGACTTAAAAGCTGAGACTGCACTGTTCCTGCAACAAAATCTGGTACGTATGCAAGATTTGTTGTTTGGTGAATGACGTTCATTTTTGCATAGTCAATATAAGAAGCTAATTGCTGTTTCTTAGCTGCAGGGCTTAATTTTGAATCTTCTAAAATTCTTTTAAAATTTTCCATTTTTTCTTTATATTTTCTTGTCGTGCTGATATTTATGTTTTTATCTGAATTTTCGAATAGCTGCACGTAGCTTGATTCAAAATATTTTGCCTGAGCATTTGTCATATTTAAACTATTTGCCGACGAAACAGTTCTATCTGATGACCCTTCTGTTTTATTGTTCTGTGATGTACAAGACGACATCGCTATTAAAATGGATGCTATAATTAAATTTTTCATATTTTCCTCCAGAAGCATTCTTTCTAAAAGAACTTACTTTTTGAAGATAAATAAAATTATGAATCACTTTTCTATTCTTTGGTCTAGCTTCAGATTAACCCTATTTAATAATCTGCGGAGTTAAAACATCAATTAAAGTATTATTGCCAACTTGCCCGTTCGTATTGACACCGTATCCACGCAAAAAACCGTCAGAAGTAATTCCGATCGTATAATTGTAACCAGCAGAAATAATCGAGTATTTTTTTGGAGTATCAGCTTGAACTGATGTTAATTGTTGTAACGTTGTGTAATCACCAAGTTGGCCATATTCGTTTTTTCCCCAACAAAAAAGCTTTCCACTAACAGCTTCAATAGCACAAGTATGAACATACCCTAATGAAATATCTGAATATGAAGTTGCAATATTAATTGCCGTAGGAGTTGTCCGACTTGTTGTAGTGCCATCACCAAGCTGACCATACGTGTTTTGTCCCCAACATTTAATTTTATCTGTGGAAGTGATTCCACAAGTGTGAAAAGAAGAAATTTTACTAGTAGCCACTTTTTTATATCTTGTTGATGCATCGATTAAAACAGGCGTAAAACGATTTAAACTTGTTCCATCTCCTAATTCAGTATTTCCGTTATGGCCCCAACATTTTAAATCGTCTGAAGCTGTTATGCCACACTTGTGCAGTTCACCTACAGATATGAATTTATAGATCGTAGATCCATCTACAAGAACTGGAGCATTACGATTTAATGCTGTATTATCACCAATTGACCCAAATAAATTTTGCCCCCAACATTTAAGATTACCAGCTTGAGTAATTCCACAGGTTCCTTTTCCCGCAGCAGCAATCATTGAATAAGAAGTTCCTGTATCTATTGAAACAGGTATAAGAGCATCTGTATTATCACTGGTCCCAAGTTGTCCAAAATTATTTCTACCCCAGCATTTAATAATGTTTGAAGTTGTTAATGCACAAGTATGTTCTGCACCAACAACAACTTGTTTGTAGGAAGTACTTCCATCTACAAGAGTTGGCTGCATGACATCAATAAGATTTCCTAAACCAAGTTGTCCGTATTGATTACTTCCCCAACATTTAAGTTGACCAGAACTTGTGAAATTATCGATGCCACAACTGTGCAAATACCCCGATGCGATGACTGAATACGAATTTGTTTTGGCAATTCCAGTATCGACTATTGTTCCTGTTTCTTCTGCTCCACAGGAAAATAATAGGATTAAAAAAAAATAAAGTTTAAAATAAAAAACTAAAATTTTAGCCAAAAAAATCCTTTCTTAAAAAAACTTTTTTCTTTGACTTGAAGGCAATATTTTTAACAGCTCACGATATTTAGCAACAGTTCTTCGAGCAATATCAATTCCGTCTTTATCTAAAATATCAACAATTTTTTGATCAGACAGAGGTTTTTTAGGATCTTCTTTAGCAACTAAATCTTTAATTTTTAATTTCACAGATTCAGATGCTAAAGTGTCGCCTCCATCTGAAGATGAAATTCCAGAATTAAAAAAATACTTTAATTCATATATTCCTTGCGGAGAATGCATGTATTTCGCAGTTGTCACACGGCTTACTGTTGATTCATGCATCCCAATATCATTAGCGATATCACGCAAAATCATCGGTTTTAAAAAACCGGCACCTTTATCAAAAAAATCTTTTTGATGCTTAACAATACTATCGGCAACTTTAAAAATTGTTCTTTGTCTTTGATGAATTGATTTAATTAACCAAACTGCTGATTTTACTTTTTCAGAAATATAATCTGCAGTGACAGCATCACCAGTTGGCTTAGTTCCGCCTTTAATCATGTTTTTATAAAAATTTGAAATTCTTAATCTAGGAAGTCCGTCTTCATTGAGCGAAACCGAATAATCATCGCCTACTTTATAAACATAAACATCTGGAGTCACATAATGAGTATCATTCCCTGCATAAGCTCGACCTGGTTTTGGATCCATCGAATAAATAATTTTACTCATTTCAACGACTTCTTCCATTGGTTTATTAAGAGCACGAGCAATAGCTTCGTAATTTTTTTTCTCAAGATCTTTGAGATGATTGTTAATTAACTGAACAAGATCATGCGTGTCTTCTTCTAAGTGTTTGGCTTGAATAAGTAAACACTCTTTTAAACTTCGTGCGCCAACTCCCGCCGGATCAAATTCATGAATTAAACTAAGAGTGTCTTCAAGTTCTTCAAGAGAAAACTTTTCTTCTTCCGCAATTTGCGCTAATGGAGTTTTTAAATAACCATCATCATCAATATATGAAATAAGCGCATCAGCCATGAGTTCTTCTTCGCGAGAAAAACCCACCATTTTTACTTGCCAATAAAGATGATCATGAAGTGTTTGTGTCGCTTTGATGACATTTTCATAATTCATGATTTCTTCATTGCCGTGAGATGCTTCGCGCGGCATTTTATGTTGAATCTCTAAATAAGATTCCCACTCGAACTCATCTATTTTTTGCGGATCCTGCTGTTCAGTCCTTTCAGACGGTGAATCTGCAGAGACTTCATTATGATTATCAACTTGAGCTTCAGCTTCCTTTGTTCTTTCAAAATCTTCCTCACGCAGAACTTCGGCTTCTTCTAAAATGGGGTTTTCTTCAAGTTCATTTCTTACTTGTGATTCAAGCTCAAGACGCGACATCTGCAATAACTTGATGGCTTGCTGCAGCTGCGGAGTTATAACTAAACTTTGGCTTAGATTCATGGTTTGTCGTAATGCCATTTTTGATTCCTCAATTGGTAAAAATCATTAATAAATAAACAAACTCACAACTTAAAATTTTCACCTAAATAAAATTTCCTTGCGATCGGTGAATTTGAAATTTCTTCAGCGTTTCCACTGACTTGAATTTGACCATCCTTCAATATATAAGCATAATCGCAAATGCCCAAAGTCTCACGTACGTTGTGGTCTGTAATGAGAACTCCTATACCTTTGACCTTGAGTTCACGAATAATATTTTGAATTTCGCTTACGGCAATCGGGTCAATACCTGCAAAGGGCTCATCGAGTAAAATAAAATTAGGAGAACCAGCAATGGCCCGTGCAATTTCAACACGTCGTCTTTCGCCACCAGAAAGTGCAGCACCTAAAGATTCACGAATATGATTAATACGAAAGTCTTGAAGCAATAATTCTAATCTTTCAAATCTTTCTTGAGATTCAAATCCATGAGCTTCTAAGGCCATCAATATATTATCTTCTACGGATAGTCTTCGGAAAATACTAGGCTCTTGAGCTAAATAACTAATTCCTACTTTAGCTCGTTTGTACATTGGATATTTTGTGATATCTAAATCATTTAATACAATGCGACCACTTTCAGGATTAACAAGACCTACAACCATATAAAAAGAAGTTGTTTTCCCAGCGCCATTTGGACCTAATAAACCAACAACCTGACCTGAGTTCACTTGAAATGAGACCTCATTAACTACTTTTCTAGATTTAAAACTTTTAGAAATTTTTTCTATGTTTAAAATTGAATTTTTATTTTCTTCGCTTTTCATTGTTCTCAAATCTAATTAAACTGTTTACGATTCATTTTCATTTTATTTATTTTAACTTTTTGCCCTTTTTCAGTAAACACAATTTGTTCACCCTGAATTGTATCTTGATCAATTTTAACTTCAGGACTTCCATTAAGGGTCATGGTATCAGTGATTAGATCCACGATCAACTCAGAACAAGTTCCAAATTTGTTATTTTGAGCAAAATTAATACGTGATTCATTCGAAGAACTAAATAATCGAATAGTATTTAATTTATCCTTGTTTTTCAAATATTTAAATTGAGCGAATGGTGAAGACAAATCAATATCGTCATATTTAATTTGAACACGACCTTTAAAAATGGCTTCTCGATTCTGATTCGAAAATTCTGCCGAATTAGATTTTAAATTAAATTTTTTCCCTTCGATATTTTTATTTGCTTCAACAAATCTGTTGATCTGCATTTGATGGTTTTTAATAAAAATATTTAAATCTGATCCGTTTAATATTAAAGCTGAACCATTTTGATCGTTTGTTCCAGTCATTTTCACAGAACCTATATTGTAAAGCTTTTTTTCCTTTGAATCGTAATTTAACTCGTCTGTTTCAAATAAATACCCACTAGAACTTTTAGTTTTTACATGACCACGAATAATCATATTTTTATTTTGACCGTTCACTTCTCCAATATCACCACTCACAAAAAATGTTTGATTTTCATCATTATAAAAATTAATTTTAATTTTTTTTAAAGTCCATAATTCATCTTTTGAGCTGGATGCTTCTTCAGCTGTTAATTCCCAGCCTTTTCGATTTGATTCGTTTTCTACTAAATGAATTCCACTCATGATTTGATCTTGAGTTAAGCCAGATTGAGCATTTTCAGGCTGAATCAATTGACTGCTTTGAGCACTCGTTTTCCATTGATCAGTTTGAATAGAGGGTATAAAAAAATACACTTGTAAAACAACAAACAAGATAAAAACAAAATAAACAAATAAATATTTTAATTTAAAAAAGCTATTGAGTTTTGTTCTGTTCGGCTGCATTTGGTTTATCAGTATCTTTTGCTACAGCAAAATTAATCGGCCCGCCGCCTGCCTCATAGATAGAATACATTATTTTTTTCATAGTTAAATAGTCAATGTCTTTATCTGCTTGTAAAGTTACTTTTCGCCAAGCGTTTAAATCCTCAGTTTCTTGCTTTCCGAGAGTTTTATCGACTGCATTTTTAATTTTATTTTGAAATTTTGATTCTTGATCAGTTCGTGCTTTATCTAAAATAACTTTAAGTTGATCGCGAAGTGCTGGTATCGACCAATCAGTCGCAGCAACAGCTTCTTGGTAACTAGCAACGCGTGTTCGATCAATAAGAACTTCTTTTGATGAAATAGTCACAACAACAGACGGCTTAAGTTCATTCACTCGATTTGCTTTTGGCAAAACAATTTCTTTAGGCATATATAAAATTTCGCCTGTTGTACTATAGCTTTGAAGTAAAAATATAACTAACACTGTAAACATATCCACCATGGCTGTCAGTGAAAGTGTCGCTGTCACACCACGTTTTCCACCTTTTTTGCTAAGTATGCGATGATAACGGTGACGTTCTCCTGGTTTATATATAGCCATTAATTAGGTCCTCCTGTTAATAACTCCGGAGAAAATCCCGCACTTAAACCCACGTCCATAACTGTCACAACAGCATCATATTTTATAGCATCTTCAATAGCTAATTTAATTCCACCTTTATCAGGATATGCTTGCTTTACTTTGACTAAAGCCGCACGAAGTGTTTCTTTATCATAATCATTATTTAATTTTGGAATTGAAGTTGTTTCTTTACCAACAAACAAAACATAGCCTGCTTCACGAATTTCTAATTTTAAAACTAAATTTTCTAATGGCGGAGGAGTCGGCGGATTTTCTTGATCCATTCTCGGCGACGCAAAAGAAGCACCTAATTGAATCATAGAAACCTGAGTCCAAACAGCAGACAAAAGTAGAAATGTGATTAAGACCGACATAAGATCAATAAACGGAACTAGATTCAACTCAAAATTTGAACTTCGACCGCCTCGACCACCTGTATCTATATGTGCCATTGAACTTTACCTTTCTTCAACAAACATCAAAAAACTAAAAGTAATTTATTAATCTTTAATTTTATCGCGATTTGAAGCGACTAAATTCATAAGACTCATACTTGTTTCAACCATTTCATTTTCCGACTGTTGAATCATATGCTGAAATAATCCGTAAAACACAATAGCCACAATCGAAACTGTTAATCCAAAGCCTGTACAATTTAAAGCATGTGAAATACCTTGAGTTAATTCTTTAGCTTTTGTAGCAGGATCTGCGGAAGCAACAGCTTTAAAAGAACCAATCATACCAATAATAGTTCCTAATAAACCTGCTAAAACTGAAATATTTCCGAATACAGCTAGAAATGCAGTCCAACCTTCAAGTCGTGGCGTTTCTCGCATTACAGAAGCATCCATGGCCACTTGTATTTCTTCATCAGGTCTTTTATTTAAAGCTTGCACTAATCCAGCTTTAACTGTGTTTGAAAGCGGCGCCGGCTTAGAATCACAATATGAAATAGCTTGGCGTAAATCGCCAGCTAAAACCATTCTAAAAACATTATCTGAGAATTCTTTCTTTTCGATACGAAGTGATCGTAATGCTAAAAATCTTTCGATGATTAAAAAAATTGTCAATAAAGCCACTATTAAAATGACATACATGACCCATCCGCCTTCATTGAAAGCTCTTACGATTGGATTCATATTGTCGATCGCTACTGCGGCACTTGCGACTTGATCTATTGATGTTGTTGGTTCCACTGTTTCCTCCTGTTAAATAACTGTTATTAAAATTTTAAAAAATTTATTTTTGTCCATCGAATGCAAATGGGAATGTGACCTCTGCAACTGTTCCCGCTGGAGGCTCTGGGTAACGTATTGTCATAATACGATCTCGAACGCAGTTTTCAACAGCAGAATTATTCAATGTTGATTTACCACTGACGACTCTTGCATTTTTAGCAATACCACCATCATGAATTTCCCATGAGATCATGACTTTACCAGAAAGAGCGGTATCTTTTTTGTATTCGCGGTCGTAACAAGCTTTGTAAGCCGCGCGTGCAGATAAAACGGCACGTCGAACTGCTTCTTTATCGATTGATCCTACAAAAGATTCTTCTGCTCCACCTGGAGTTACGCTGACTGAGTCTTTTGAACCAAATCCATTTCCACTTCCAAAGGCACTCATTCCAGTGCCACGTCCTTTTGTTCCCACACCAGCAATTCCTTGAGTTGCAGTACCTTTACCACCTGCACCTGTATCTTTAAATTTAGAACCTAAATCGTCGCCAGCACGATTTTCATTGAAACCAGATGAACCAGTTGCTTTTTCTGCATTTCCTAAAAGTTCACCGGAACCGCTGTATGCTTTATCTAATTTACTTCGCGCTCCGCCACCGCCAAATGCAGCTAGTAAACCAGAATTTGTTGGATCCTTATCTTTACTTTGTGCATTTGCACCAGCTGTTTCACCGGTCTTAATTGCACCACCTTGTTTAGTCGATGTGAACATTTTAGCTTTTAAATTTGAATCCTTTGGTTTAACTTCAGACGCTCTACCAGCTTTTTGTGCGACCTGTGCTTTTGCATCAGGTTTTTTGATATCACCTTTATTTTTTTGTTCTTGTTCCTTGTTGGCCACTACCACTTCTTTTTTCTCTGGTGGCTTTGGCTTTTCAATTTCTTTAACTACTTCAGGTTTTTCTTCAGGTGGCGGAGGAGGAGGTGGTGTTGGTTTAGGAATTGGTGGCGGTGGCTTGTTAAATATAACTTGAGCTACTCGCTGAACATCTTCCTCAACTAAATTTTGTTTAGGAGTATAAACAGTCACAATAAGACTTGTTAATGAAGCAATAATGAGTGCACACAAAATTCCCGTAAGCTCACTTGATGTCAACATCACTGGTGAATCCATAGGAACAGCTTTATTATTTTGAACGTAACGAATCGCAATCTCAATCCCATTTATAAATTGCAAATAGACAACTTCATTTTGAGAAAGTTTGACTCTTGTTTCCTGAACAGTTCGAATGTCATTATCTTTTTTGATTTCTACTTTAGTATCAGAAGGGACTAATATTTGAACGCCCGCTGTACAATCAATCAAAGCTGTATTTTCAGGAATAGTTCCCTTAGGTAATTGCAATATTTGACCGGCTCCACCTTTATACACACCACTCGGTTTCAATGTTTTAGTTTCTAAAACACGACCTTTCCATGAAGTGATAACTTGAATACTGTCCCCAGTTCCAACGCGAATAAATTGATTTAATTTATCGTATACATTTCCAGGAGAAAATGTTTTTTGATGCCGAGTCAATTTAGTTTTATAACTTATGGTATCTTTAAGCACAGGTCGATTTTTAGAAATTGCGGCTTGTATTTCAGGTTTAGAAATCTCAATTTTAATAGGTTCTGCTTTAGCTTGTTCTGTTACAACCCGTTCTTGTTTAACTGGTTCTACTTTTTTGGCTTCTTGAACAGCTAACTCTACAATTTTTAAGACATCTTTTTCAGGAGCCGCAACTACTGACTGCGATTCCAATGTAGTGTTACTTTGATTTTTTTGAGCTAATGCTGGTAATGTTAGAAAAATAAGTTTATATGGACCAACAAGAATTTCATCGCCTACGTTTATTTTATCATCAACAACTTGTTGTCCGTTTTTGTATGTGCCTATAGCCGAACCTAAATCACATAAAAAATAATCTTGGCCTCTTTTTTCAATCAAACAATGAATAGGTGAAATATCTTTTGAATCAAGCGGTATATCCACTTGTTCTGAACTATCAGATTGTTGACCAACTACAATTTGTTCTTGATTAACAAATTGTTTAACAAATTGAATTTGATCATTTTTAAATATTCTAAATATTATAGGAGATTTCAATTACCACCCCGAATTCGCTGGATATCTTCAGATGTTTTTCTCATCTCGGGTAAAAAGTTTTCTCTGAGTTTAATCAGTCTTTTATAATTAAAGTTTTTCTTTTGAAATAAATAAAATAAATCTGGCTTAGATACATTTCCTTCAATCAATTCATCTTCAAAATTAAGTGTTTGCTTCTTTGAACCTTTAGACGCAGCTGGTTTAACAGCTGATGAGCTTGAAGATGGTTCTTGAGCATAACTCAAAATACTGGTTAAAAATATTACACTAAAAATTATTTTAACTCTTATAATTAACGACATATCTAATTTAAACCTGCTTTTGCTTTGTTTTCCAAATCCTTTATTACATTTCTTGCTTCTTCTGGTACTCCTACAAACTTAAGTCTGCTTATCAAGTCCATTCCTTCATTATTTTTTTTCAAATTCTCAATTAAATGGATCGAGTAGTTTAACATAATTTCACGCGAGCTTTGATTTTCTTTTAGTGCTTTTTCGTAAACAGCAGTCGCTTCAGGAAATTTGTTATTTCCAACAAGTGATAAAGCGTAATTAGAAATCAATTTTAAATCTTTTGTACCGCTTTTGTACAAAGGCTCTAAAGCAATTTCTGCATTTTTAAAGTCTTTATTAGTTACATACAAAGATCCTAAATTAGCGAGTATAAATTTATCATTTCCATTATGAGTTAATCCTGTTTTGAATAAACTAATGGCCTCACGTGCTTCCCCTTGAGCTAATTTAATTAAACCTAAATTATTATATAAACTTGATTCGTTGGGATGTGTCTTAAGTGCTTTATTAAAAAAATACTCAGCGGCTTTAAATTTATTTTTCTTGTAATTAATAACTCCTAGAGCATTTAAGGCTTTCAAACTTTGTGGATTAGTTACTAAAACCTCAAAAGATGATTTTGTGATATCTGATTCATTCTGTTGACTTAAAGCTTGATTTAAACGACTTTCAATCCCAGCGTCTACAGATTTAGCAACAACAGTCTTTTTTTGTTCTGCGACTGTTTCTGATTCGTCTGCAACACTATAACTTTCGCTATCTACAGAAACATCAGATTCTTCTTGAGATGTATTTTTAGAAGCACTTGCTGCTGTTTTTTTTGAAGAACTGGCGCATCCTACAAAAATACATAAAATAAGTAAGCCTATATTTTTTATATTCATTGTTGATCCTTATTCATTAAGCCAGTTGATTTGTCGATTCTCATAAGACACTTCACCTTTATTATAATATTCTATAGGTAATTGAAAATTCATTTTGGAATAAGCATTCTTATAGGCATTGTTATAAACTGATAAATCACGACCTCTTTCAACTGCTAATTTATAACTTTCACTGGCTTTTTTAACAAATGGATCAGCAATTTTAGCAATTTCAGTTTGGTAAACTTTTCTTTGTTCTTCGGTTAAATCTGCTGGCAAAGGAGTATTCAAAATACTTTGTCCCATATGCAAATTAGCGTCGCCTAACATATTAATTGCTCTAATAATTTCTTCAGCTGAATCGAACTTAATTATTTCTGTCAATTCTTTGGTTAGGTTTGCAATTGATTCTAGTTTTTTATCAACAGCTGCTTTTTGCTTTTTAGCATCAGCAGGAATTTTTATTGCAGTAAAAGCAGAGTAGGAAGAATCAACTTCATTCATTTTAATTTTTGAAACAAAAGAAGCTGCTTTTTTCTTTAAATCACCAAATGATTTGTTATACAAACCAATTAAACGATTTCGGTATTTTTGTGTTTCGTCAGCATTTTTTTTATCGTTTTGAAAAAGATAATAAAGAATTTCTGCTTTATTGTTTTCATCAGGAGCACGGGCCAAGTACTCATCATATTTTTCTATAGCCAGTCTTTTTGATCCTGCTTTTTTATAAATTTCTGCTTGGGCAAAAAGCGCATCAGTCTTATCCTTATTGCTTCGGCTGATTTGAATAAATTCCTCATAAAACTTAATAGCTTTATTACTTTCTCCCAAGGTGTCAGACATAATTGCAGCATTATATAAATAATTAGCAGCTAGTGGATCCTTTGGATTTTCTTTGGCCATTTCAGCAAAAAGAGTCGCAGATTCTTCTAACCGTCCTGAATCCTGATATAATTTAGCAAGAAGTTTTTTTGCTTTAGGTCGAAGCCCATCAGCTTTTTTATCAGATGTCTGAATTATTTTTTGATAAAGGCGACTTGCTTTTAAATTATCGCCAACTCGTTCATAATTAATTCCCGCATTAAACAAAGCCATCCATAGTAAATCTGATTTTGGATTTTGTGTTGCAAAGGCTTCATAATAATCCGCTGACTTCTGATAATTTTTTTCTCCTTCAAAATCCTGGGCTTTCTTAAAACTTGCTTTTTCTAAAACTCCGCGAATATCTTGTCCCGTTTTCGAATCAGAAATAGAACTATTTTGAAGTAATTCATTACCAATTTTTGAAAGCCCCTCATAATCTTTTTTTAAATTATAAATATCTAATAATAAATTTGCAGAATACTCTGAATATTTTGTTTTTGGATATTCTTTCACAATCTCTTTAAAAACAGTTTCTGCTTCATTAAAATGATTTGATTGATAATAAAGTCGCCCTATTCTAAATTTAATTTCAGCTGCACGATCTGTATTCGGGAATTTTTTTAAATAGGAGCTTGCAGAAGATATAAATCGTGTCACTTTTGGATCCATCGCAATCAGTTCAACAGAATCTCCAACTCGTTTTTGCAAGTCATCATCTTTAGGCAATGCTTTTTCAATAGAAATCAAAATATTTTGATTTGCTTTTTGTGCAAATTTACTTTGCGGAGCGTTTTCAGCTATCCATGTGTATTGTTGAGAGGCTTCATCAAACTTACCCATGTCATACAACAATTCGCCATAGAAAAAATGCATGTCGGCTACTGAAGGAGAGTCAGAAAAATTATCAAAGTACATTTTATAGCCCGACAGTGCATTTTGTTGTGAAAACTGTGCTCGTGAATTTTGTGCTGTCTGATGCTGTTGTAAAATATAATTTCTTAAAGTTTGTTCTTGTAATTTATATGAATTTTCGATTAGGCTTTTATCATTTTTATTCGATTGATGCCAAACAGAGCTTTTATTATAATCATTAATCCAAACATAAAGTTCTTTTTTAAACTGTGGCGAATTTTTAGCAAAAAAGTAGTTCTGCACGATTTGATATTGAAATTCAAAAGCTTTTTTTGATTCAGGTTTTTCATCAATTAAATAATGAAAAAGCTGAGCAGCTCCAGGCTGATTGCCTTTATCACTGTAATAGTAAGCTAATTTTTCAAGACCATTAAATCGAGCTTCTTGACTTAAATTTTGCTTAAAGTATTCAATGGCTCGATCAGTTGCACCTAAATCTGCAAAAAATACAATAATATCTCTTGAAGCTTCAGATTCTAATTTATTTTTGTTAACATTTTTACCTGTACCATCTGTTCCTGAATTAGCTTTATTTCGAATCAAAAAATCCATATATTTTATGGCATCTTCAGTTTTTCCCATTCTAAATAAACACCAAGCACCTTTGTACATAGCAAAAGCATTCAAACGATGTTTTGGCTTTTTAATTAGCTGAGTGTAATTTTTATAGGCCTCAGACCATTTTTCACCTTCAAAATAATACTCTGCTAATCCAAAATAAGCTTCATTAATATAACTACTTTTTGGAAAACGCTTTGCCAGTTCCTGATAGTACCCTTGACCAGTTTTTGTATCTCCAAGTTCAAAATAATTATATCCTAAAAAAAACAGCGCTTGTGCTTGCTTAGGATCTCTTGGATAACCTTTTAAAAACCATTCATACAGTTGAATGGCTTTTTTATTATATTGTTTAGCTTCTTGAGTATCTAAAGCTGGTTTTTGCTTTATTTGCCCTGCAAGAAATTTTTTTAATTGAATATCATAAGTATCTTGTTTTCTAAAATCGACCAAAGTTGCTTTTTCTACATACAACTCTGCAAGCCTTAGCCATAACTCACCACGTGATTCGCTTTGTGCGAATTTTTGGGTTAATTTAAAAAGTTCCTGTATTTGCTTATCCAAGGTTTTTTCATAAGCAATCTCGTTCCCAGAACGATTTGAACCCGTTAATATTTCAGTCGATTTAGGAGGCTTTACATTTGTTAGATTTACAGAGGCTTTCGCTTCAAATGCTAATTTTGATTCAGGAACAATTGTCTCAGTTTTTTGAGAACTTTGTAATTTTCCGCCTCGGTTTGATTCTTTAGCTCTTTTTAACATTTCTCCGATTGTTACTTTTTTCTTAGTCATCTGTGAAAAACTAACTTCAGTAATTATAAAAATTAAACTGAGAGCAAATATTTTGAATAGCAGAAATTTATTTATTTTCATAATTTACTCGCAACTTTGCTTTCCTAAGTAATGATAATTTCCAACTTCATCTAACCAAAATTCACCTTGAAAAGGATAAAACTCGTACCCATTTTGAGCATAAAAAGATCGTGTTTTAGGTTCTGAATCAGAGCTTTCTTTGACATCCTTTTCAGCTATTTTTTTCTTTAAAGTCTCTTTTTGGCCATTAATCATTTCGTATCTAACTAAGCTTCCTTGATCTTTTAAATCTTTTAATTCAGTAGTCATATTTAACAAATGAGCTTTAACTAAATCGCCTGTTCTTATTTTTGCACTTTGCAGTCGGTTATTAATTAGTTTAAGTGAATATGAACCAATCCCTAAACTTCTAATTCGAGAATCTTCTTCAATCGCTTTTTTCTCTTTTTGAATTTTTCTAATATATGATAAAGATCTTTTAATATTTCCTTCATCAACAATATGTCTAGTCGCTTTAAACGGAATTTTTGCTTGAGAAGGCACTTCCCCATTGGTCTTTGCTACATATGCTTTTTCTATTTCTCTAAAATAGTCTAACGAAGTTGCTCCTGAATTATTAAATTTTAATATTTGAGCCAGCACAGGTCCATATTGTTTATCGAATAATGATAATACTTTTTCCATTTCATCATATTTACAAATATATAAATAAACAATAGAACGCAGTATAAGTGATTCTGGAATGTAGAAATCATCATAGAAACTTGAATGTAATGTTTGAAAATTACTTAATGCTGAACGAAATCGAGCAGCTCTTAACATAGCCCAACTTTGTTCAAAAACAGCATCGTGCCACAAAGGATGATCTCGAGGAATAAGCGCATAGGCATCTATTGATTTTTCCCAGTCTTTTTTCTGGTACAAAGTGCGTGCTGTTGCCATAAGGGACGCCACTCGATTTGTATCAGTCACTTCACTTTTATTTCGACTGCTTCGTAATTTTGAAAATGTTGATAAAGCAAGATCTAACTGTCCAGCCTCAGCTTGAACTAAACCCAAATTGTAAAGTGAATTTAAATAATATCGACTTCCTTTGTTTACTTTAGAATAAAGCTGATTGGCTTCATTAAAAAGACCTGCTTTTTGTTTTATTTCCGCTAAGCGATAGTACAATAATTCCTGATTCGATGCTGGTAAACTACTAATATCTATTCTTTGAATAGCATAATTCAACATTGTTTCATCACCTAATTTATCAGTGACAATAAAAAGTTTTTCTAGTGCTTTTTTCAAAAAACGCGCGTCGCCTGATTTAACCACATCAACAAACTGAAATGCTGCGACTTGATTTAAATTCATTTCCATCAAAGCAAGTCCTAATAAAAATTTAATCTGAGACTTATCATTTTGATACTCAGGTCTACGACTTAATGATAACAAATTATTTGCAGCTGATAAGTTTTGACCGTTTTTAATTTGATTAACTGCTGTGGCAATCGCCGACTTAGTCGCAACTTTTTTTGAAGTAGCCAACGGGCGATTTTTAGTTATTTGATTTGGCATAGATTTGCCAACAACTTTACTTTTTGGAACAGCTGTTTGCGCATTTGCTAACTGACTTAGGCCAAATAATAAAACCAAAAATACTGATTTATAAATGCTATTTTTCATCGGTAATTAACCTCCGGAAAGAAGAAACTAAACCCAGCTGTCAAAACTAAATCATTGTATAAATTTTTACTGACTTCAGTCGTTGTCGCATTTGATGACAAAATGGGAGTCGCTTGAAAAAAACTAAATCCATAATCCCATCGAAAGGCAAAAGATTTTGAAATTGCGAATATTTGACCTAAAGCCAAATGTGCTGTCGGCACGTTTTTTTCTAACGAATTCGTTGAAGACTGTCCGCCGCCGATTGAAAAATACATTTCATAGTTAATAATGCTTTCGTTATTTAATGTCATTTTTCCATAAATTGGCGACCAAACTAAATCAAGTCCGTAATAGCCTTTTGTATAAATAAACTGTTCAGCTTTAACATCATGTTCCGCTTCAATTTCTTTAGCGACTTGGCGTGGAGTTGAATTTAAAAATAAAGTATTTACTTCAATTCCAAATGATTCTGTAAAATTATACCCTAAATTTAATTTTGCTCCATAATTGGTAAACCAAGGTGTATTTGTTGCCAAACCAGCCCCTAAGAAAAATTGAAATCTTTGAGTTTTTGGCATAAATTTTCTTTGAATAATTGATATTTCACTAAATGGAACAAGTTTATTCAAATCTTTAAGCTCTTTCACTTTAACATCTTCAACAACTTTAACAGGTTCTTTTTCTAGAGTTAAAACCTCAGAAGAATTTTCTGATTGAGTCTCTGCACCAGATGACGATTGAGATGCTGATTCATCAATTTTTACAGGAACAGAACTTTCTATTGGTTGAGTCACTTGTTTTTTTTGCTCAGTATTGTAAATATCTTCTAGATTAAGCACTTCAACATCATCTGAACTTGCTGCAGCTAAGTTTTTTTCTGAATAAAAAAACACAGTCAAGATAAACAAAGTACTCATAAAAATCTTAGCATTTTGATTCATGTTCAACTGTCCTTATCAAAATAAATAGTTCAAACCAAATTGTAGATTCGAAGTATATGTTAAACGTTCTTTAAAACTGTCAAAAGTAGGCACTGGATCCTGCTGTCGTATAGCACCTTGCTGAAAAGGAATTGGTGCTTGATGAGCAAACAATCTAAAATCAATTTTTAACGCAAACTGTTTTCCAAAATAAAATCTTTCACCCAAACCTAATGCCAGTGCTGGATAAGATTTATGTTCGTATTGAACAAGACCTAAGCTTAACGAGCTAAATATTGTTGTATTCATGACAAAACTATCTGTGACAGAAAGTTTTCCATAAAAAGGACTGTAATTATAATCTAACATCATATAGTTTTTTAATTTAGGCGCACGATTGAAATCTAACTTAAAATCATTCAGTAACCCTTGTGCATCTTTGGATAAACCAGTGGAATTAAGAGCATAAAATGCACCAATAGAGTGATTCTCATTGATATGATAATTCAACTCTAAGCCATATTTAGTTGTACTGGCTATTGGTTCAGTTAAAGCAAGTCCACCAAAAAGACCAATATCAAATCGACCAGACATATTCACATTTCTATTTTTAACACTGACATTACTATCAAAAACAGGCAGAACTGATTCTTTTGCCAATTCATCATCTGGCACTTCAATTTGCTCATCAGCATGACTTACAATTCCTGCAAAAATAATTAAAATCACTAAAAATTTATTAATCATAAAACCTCAGTTCTTATTAGCAAAAAATCCATATTTTAAAATAAGCTCACATACTTCTCGAACAGCACCATTTCCAGCTGGTCTTTTTGAAATGTAATCAACAACTGGAATAACTTCTTCCATAGCATCTGGCACAGTCGCTGCAAATTGAACTTTTTCTAGAATAGGTATATCAAAAGTATCATCACCCATATAGGCCATTTCATCCGGACTTAAACCTGACTGTTTTTGAAGTTCTTCAAACGGAGGTATTTTATTTAGTGCGCCCTCAAATAAAAAATGAATTCCTAGCATTTTGACACGAGCTCTGACGTCGACAGCTGTTGAACCAGTAATAATTGCAACTTTGTAATTATTTTCTATTAATGCTTTTATTCCAACACCATCTCGAATTGAATAAAATCTTTTCCAATCACCATTTGTGTCTAAAAAAATTCGACAGTCTGTTAATATTCCATCAACATCTAAGACAAGCATTTTTATTTTACTTAATTTATTTTGATCATACATCACATGTCTATTCTTCAGAATATTTTGCAGACCGGCAACAGGACCAAAGGTCTTTAGTCCTGAAATAGCAAAGAATATATTTATGTACTTACATTTTTAATAAGGTAAATGGCAAAAAATCCAAAAGAAAAAAATTATGTTTCTAGTTGCTATTTAATAACAAGTTTTTGATAGACGACGGCTCCTAAAGGTGTCAGTGGATTTTTAGATTCAGAATCGACAACAATCAAAACTTGAATTTTATTTTTTTCCATCATTTGCATAGCTTGATCAACAACGCTATGAATTGATATCGTCTTAGGATTTCTACTCATAATTTGGTCAGCAGTAGCTAAAAATGGATTTTCACTTTTTTCTAAAAATCGCCGGATATCGCCGTCAGTAATAATACCAATCAAATTATTTTCTTCATTCACAATTCCAGCTGCTCCACGAACTGAAGACCTCGTCATATGTGCTAGTATCTCTTTCATTGAAGTCTTAGCTTTCAAAAAAGGAATTTCTTCTTCTGTTTTCATGACATCTTTGATTTTTCTTAAACGCAAACCTAAGCTTCCGCCAGGGTGAAATTCTGCGAAATGATTTTTATCAAATCCTTTTAATTCCAAAATACTCATAGCTATTGCATCACATAGCGCTAATGTTGCTGTACTTGATGTTGTTGGTGCTAAATTAAGTGGACAGGCTTCCTTTTTAACACTCACATCTAATGCTACAGTTGCGGCCTTGGCCAAAGTACTTTCTTTTTTACCAGTTACAGCTATTAGATTTATATCATGTCTTTTTACAAAACTAATTATTGAACTTAATTCACTGGCTTCACCACCATATGAGATGGCAATGACTAAATCTTTTTGATCAATGACGCCCAAGTCACCGTGGTTACTTTCAGCTGGATGTAAAAATAATGCTGATGTTCCAGTGCTTGTTAAAGTACTCGCCATTTTGCGCGCAATGTGACCTGACTTTCCAATTCCAGTGACTATAATTTTGCCTTGCGTTTTTTTAATCAATTCCACAGCTGTGTAAAACGAATCGTCAATTCTTTGAATAAGATCTAAAATAGCTTCTGATTCTAACTCAAAGACTTGAATTGCGATTTTTTTTATTATTTGCTGATTTGTCATATTTTAACTCGCTTATTAGTGCTGTTAAGCTTAGCTGCATTTATAAAAGACTCAAACAATGGATGCGGCAAAAGCGGCTTTGATTTAAATTCAGGATGATATTGAACAGCTAAAAACCAAGGGTGATTTTTATTTTCAAGAATTTCAACTAACTGATTTTTTATATTTATTCCAGAAAAAAGAATTCCATTAGTTTCCAACAGTTTTTTATACTGATTGTTGAATTCATAACGATGTCGATGACGTTCACTGATCTTTAATTTTCCGTAACTTTTAAACGCAAGACTATTTTTAACAAGTTGACAGTCATAGGCACCTAATCTCATTGTTCCGCCTTTGTCCGAAATCTTTTTTTGTTCTGTCATGATATCAATAATATAATTTTGATTTTTGACTGAATTGCTTTTCATAAATTCACGTGAAGTCACATTTTTCAATCCACACACATTTTTAGCAAACTCGATGGCACTTAATTGCAATCCGAAACAGATTCCAAAAAATGGTATTTTATTTTCACGAGCAAATTGAATTGCTAGCAACTTCCCATCAACTCCCCGAGTTCCAAATCCACCGGGAACCAATATTCCTTGACACTTTTCTAAGTGCGCTCTTATATTTGCTTTGTTCAATTTTTCAGAATCTAGATAAATGATTTCAACATCAACTTTATTACTTATGCCTGCATGAATTAAGGCTTCATTAAGTGATTTATAGGATTCCTTCAAATCGACATATTTTCCAACAAGAGCTACTTGAATTTTTCTTTTGGAACTATTTAATATTTTATTAATTTTGATCCAACCCTCTAAACGTGGTTTTCTGGATTTAAGGCCTAAAGTTTTTAAAATCAATTCATCTAATTTTTCAGAATGAAGATTTAAGGGAACGTTATAAATAGATGAAGAATCCTGAGCAGAAATAACATGCTCATTTTTTACCGAACAGAATAAAGCAATTTTATTTTTTAAAGGTTCATCAATTTTCTTTTCACTTCGACAAACTATAAAATCAGGTTGAAGTCCAATTTGTAATAATTCTTTGACAGAGTGTTGGGTTGGCTTACTTTTTAATTCACCTGCTGCTGCAATATAAGGAACATAAGTCACATGAACAAGAGCTGTATTTTGAGAACCTGCTTCTAGACGAATCTGACGAATAGCTTCAAAAAAAGGAAGGGCTTCGATATCACCAACAGTTCCACCGATTTCAACTAAAGTAATTTGATTTTTATTTTGTTGAGCCACTTCATAGGCTCTGAACTTAATTTCATCTGTAATATGAGGAATCACTTGAACCGTTGCTCCTAAATATTTTCCTCGACGCTCTTGCGTAATCACAACATCATAAATTTGTCCGGCACTAACTGAATTTGATTTTTTCATGACGGCTTTTGTAAAACGCTCATAATGACCTAAATCTAAATCTGTTTCAGCTCCGTCATCAGTGACATAAACTTCCCCGTGCTGGAACGGCGACATTGTTCCTGGATCGACATTCAAGTAAGGATCAAATTTCATAATATTTACAGAATAACCACGGGCTTCCAACAGCGCACCCAAACTGGCAGCAGCTAAGCCTTTACCCACAGATGAAACGACCCCACCAGTAATAAAAATAAATTTTTGGTTATTTTTTTTCATCTCTTAATTTTCTTTCTAAATCTAATAAATCTTTTTCAGAATCAATTCCAAATGTGGGCTGATCAACACTAATTACTTTTATTTTTGCACCCATTTCCAAAGCACGAAGTTGTTCTAAGCTTTCGTTTTTTTCTAAAAACGAAATGGGTGTATCGCAAAATTCTTTCAAAAATGCTGTTTTGTATCCATATAAGCCAATGTGCTTTTGCACGCAACTGACTATTTTTTCGTTACAAACTTCACGGCTAAATGGAATCGGAAAGCGACTGAAATAAATAGCTTCGTTATTTTTATTAACGATAACTTTAACACTATTTTTATTTTCTAATTCTAAAATACTCAGCGGATGAGCTAATGTGGCCATTGAAACACTTGGATTATTTTTCATTGCACTTACAATTAAATCTACATACTCAATAGGCAGCAGTGGTTCATCGCCTTGAATGTTAACTATAATATCACAAGCTGGAATTTTTTGAAGCGCCTCATAAATCCGATCAGTTCCTGTCGTCAAATGAACAGATGTCATAATCACTTTAACTTGCAGTATTTGACACAGATTGAAGATATCTTCGTGATCTGTCGCTACATAAAAATCATCAAGTGACTTGCATTTTGACACGAGTTCGATCACCCATTGCAATATGGGCTTATCAACAAGTTGCTTTAGTAATTTTCCAGGAAAACGTGTTGAAGCAAATCGAGCAGGAATAACACCAACTACTCTCATAAATTAATCCTCATGGCCCTCAAACGCTTTAAAATTTTCAATCCACTCACGATAAATATACTCTTCCATTTCTTGAAAACCTTTTCCATCAGTATTTGATATTGCAAACACTGCAGATAATTTTGAAGATTTTTTATGTTGCTCAACAAGTTTTGCGATTTCAGACTTTTTAACTTTATCAGTCTTTGTTAAAGCGACAACAACAGGTCGACCATAAGTGTGAACAAACTGAACTAAAATATGTTCCTCTTTAGTCCATTTTCGACGAATATCCATAACTAATACTAATCCAGCTAAAATTTGACGATCTGTTAAATATCCTTCGATCATCGTTTGCCAATCTGCGATTTCATCTCCACTTCGTGAAGCATATCCATAACCAGGCATATCCACTAATATGTATTTCTCAAAATCAAAAAAGTTTAGCAGTCTTGTCTTTCCTGGAGTTTGACTTACTTTAGCAATTTTTTTATTTGAAATATTATTTATTAAAGATGACTTGCCGGCATTGGACCTGCCCATGAATGCAATTTCTGGTTTGGTTTCAGGTGGATAATCTTTAGCTAGAACTGCGCTTTTAATAAACTTAATTTTTTTGGTAATCATTGATTTTACTTTAAAGCACCATCTCAGAAAGGTCATTAAGCAAAGCAAAACTTTTCGTTGAATTAAGATAAATTTCTTTATTTTAAGAAAATAAAGGTCAATTTTGAAACTTTAATCCAATCTATAGGACTTAATGACA
>JAYUJM010000032.1:0-9172 GCA_043765175.1 Pseudobdellovibrionaceae bacterium
AAAAGAATTAGAGAAAATTAAACAGAAAATCAATCCACAAATCACAGAAGATCAATTCCAATTCAAACAAGGTGATATCATAGGAAAAAGTGGTGTCGAAGAGTTACTTGATGATAAAATCAGAGGTACCGACGGAGTTCGCTACATTAAAGTAGATGCTCATGGGCGTGAAACAAATACTTCTATACCTGATATTTATGGACAAAAACAAATTGCAGATTTGACTCCTATTCACGGCAACAATGCCACATTAACAATTGATCGTGATATTCAAAAAATAGCATTTGATTCTTTTATAAAAAATAAACGAATTGGATCACTTGTAGCCATGCGAAGTAACGGTGAAATTCTATCTTGGGTCAATGCTCCTTCTTTTAATCCAAATTTATTCACATCGGAAGTTCCTACAAAAATTTGGAATCAACTTATTACAAATCCATTTAAGCCACTTCGAAATAAAGCTATTCAAGATCACTTTTCTCCTGGATCTACTTTCAAACCTTTTGTTGCCCTAGCAGCCCTTCAAGGGAATGTTATAACAGACAAAACTTTATTGAACGCCCCGGGAAAGTTTTTTTATGGAAACAGGTGGTGGCACAACCATAATAAAAATGGCGAAGGAACAATTACTGTTTATGAAGCTATAGAGCGAAGTAGTAATGTGTTTTTTTATCAACTTGGAATAAAACTCGGTATTGATAAATTATTTAACTATATTAATTTACTAGGGCTGGGACAAAAAACAGGAATAGAACTTCCACGGGAAACCACAGGAATTTTACCCAGCTCTGAATGGAAAAGAAATAACCGCGGTGAAGAATGGCAGCCTGGCGAAACACTCAGTGTTGCTATTGGCCAAAGCTATGTTTCTGTGACTCCTTTACAAATGGCAGTGGCGTACAATGCTATTGCTACAGAAGGAAAAGTAGTACGTCCAATGATCATTAAAAAAGTGACTGATCATGAAGGTAAAATTTTATTTGAACAATTCCCCACTGAAATCAAAGATGTTTCAACCGTTCAACCAAATGGTTTTTTTATTGATAAGAAAAATTTTAAAATTGTTAAAGAAGCTATGCGAAGAGTTTCCCAGGGAGCCTCTGGAACAGCAAGACGATGGAAAATTCCTGGACTCGAGATGGCAGGAAAAACTGGAACGGCGCAAGTTCAAAATTTCTCAGCTGATGAGATTTACAAATCTTGCGAAGCTCGTCCTATTGAAAGTCGACATCATGGCTGGTTTGTGGCCTGGGTACCTTGGGATAAACCAGAAATTGTTGTAGCTGTTTTAGCTCAACATGCTTGCCACGGAAACACTGGAGCTGCTCCAATTGTCAAAGATGTTGTTGAAGCTTATTATAAAAAATATCATCCTGGATACTTAGAGGAAGCTCTTGAATTGGAAAAAAAGAAACCCGTAGTAAAAATAAAACCAACTAGACCAGAAATTGAGGTCGAATAATGAGTTTACGTGATATGAATGTGAACGAACGAAACACTTTAAGTCGAATCGATTTATGGACTTTATTACCTATTTTAATTTTAAATATTTTCGGATTAGTTAATTTATATAGCGCCACCCATGGTCCAAATTCAGTGGATGTGGAAAAACTTTTTATTCAACAAATAGTTTGGCTTGCTGCTGGTTGGACAATCTACTTTCTTGTCACATTTTTTGAGTACTTATGGATCAATAAAATCATCTGGATCATTTATGCTTTTAATGTAATGGCATTAATCTATACTGATTTTCATGGTAAAATAGTTTTAGGTGGACAACGCTGGATCGATTTAAAGTTTTTTAGATATCAACCTTCTGAAACAATGAAATTGGCACTTATTTTAGTTTTAGCAAAACTATTAGTAACCAGAAATCCTGAAGGTCCAGGAATGGGACTTCGCCAATTAGCCTGGCCGCTAATTCTAATACTTATTCCCTTCATTTTAACAGTTAAGCAGCCTGATTTAGGCACGGCAATGACATTACTTTTGATAGGTTCTACAATGTTGTTTTTCGTTAAAATTAAAAAATCAATCATTATTGCCATCGGTGCTGCTGCAATAGTAGCGATGCCATTGATCTGGAACTACGGCTTAAAAGATTATCAAAAACATCGTGTATTAACATTTATATCTCCAGATTCAGATCCACTTGGAAAGGGATATAATTCCATACAATCTAAAATAGCTGTGGGTTCTGGTCAATTTTTGGGTAAGGGCTTTAAACAAGGAACACAATCTCAACTGGAGTTTCTACCAGAAAGACACACGGATTTTATTTTCTCAGTTCTATCTGAAGAATGGGGGTTTGTTGGAAGCTTAATTGTTTTAACAACATTTTGTTTTTTAATTTGCATGAGCTTTCGAATCTCGACTCGTGCACGAGACCGCCAAGGGGCCTTGATTACAATCGGAGTGATGTCTTATCTTTTTTGGCATATGTTTGTTAATATTGGAATGGTTATAGGGTTATTGCCGATCGTTGGAGTTCCACTGCCTTTACTTAGCTATGGTGGATCAGGTATGTTAACAACAATGCTTGGATTAGGCTTAGTATCTTCTGTTGGATACCGCAGATTTTTATTTTAGTAATTAGTATTTAATATCTCAATTTTATAGCTAATCGTCACATTTCTTTGACTATCGGTTTGATAATTCCCATTTTGTCTAACTCGAAAATTATTATCGTAGCCAATAAATTCATTAAATTCTGCGATATGAGTATCTGGATAAATTCCATTGTTATCTTTAAAAGAGGCCTTTAATGAAATGGGTTTATACGAAAGGGCTGGCAACTCAAAGTCGATTACATTATCAGTGATTGAGGTTTCAAGAACAGTATTTTTCTTTGTTGAAATATATTGATCTCGGCTTCGATTCCAAATAGTTCGCCCTCCTAATGACAAACTTCCGTAAACATCGCCAAAGGCTATACTTCCAACTTGGTTCATCATAATTTTCTCTATTGTAACACGAACATTATAAGATTTAGCTTGTGAAGCAGCACATGTTTTTGTTGAATATTTTGTCGTTTCACTGATTTGAACAATTGAATTATCTTTGATATTTCTAAGCACGTAACTCATTGGTACAAAAGAATCAACTTTCGATATTGTCGAGAAATAATCATCTAAATTGAGATTTCGTATCAACGACTTTGCATTTTCTTCATCTCCACCAATAGCAATAACATCAATAGTGGCTTCGTTCATAATTTTAATATATTTTGCTTTAATTTCACCAATAACGTTAACAGCTAAATTTTTATATGAGGCTCGAATTGCTCCTTGAATATCACTTTTTGAAGCTTTAGTTTTAATTGAAAAAATAAGCATGCGGCCATAAGTTACACTTGAAACATAAAGTGGTAAGTTACGAGAACTTATATTACCGAGTGACTCTTGCTGTTTTAGTTCATCAATTCCAAAATCATTTAAGAAAAAACCCGCTGGTTCAGAAGGAGCAACAACACTCATCGTAAATGCTTTTTGCTCAAAAACAGCCAAATAAGTTTTAGTCTGACTGTCTGATTTTGTATTTAAATCACCTTGGGCATGTATACCGATATATTTTAACGAAAGACCTAAATTCAAAGCGGCTTCATTTATTTCCTGAGCTTCTATCTGCTTGTAAGAAATAAATGCAGGCAATGTTACTTTACTTTCAGTCACATTTTGAATTAATTGCGCATAGGCTTGCTGATAACCTGAATAGTCTACTTGATTCATTGTCACAGCATTATTCACATTAGCCAAATCCACGACAACTTTTAAAGGTGCTCTTTTACGTATAGGTAGTTCACGCAAACCACCTGGCCCTTGAACATAGCCTTCACCTTGAATTAGAGCACCTGGGTATAGAACTCCACCAGCTGGATTATTCATAATTATTTTTTCAGGAGTTTTTGTAAGGCTATAGTTATTCACTTCGCAATTGACCGGGCTTATGACTCCTTTAGAATCAGTCGTTACATCAGTCTGACGAGTTGTTTTTAACAGGGCTTTATTATCCGGCTTCAACGGTACAACTTCAGACCAATCACTCAAATTTAAAAAGTACTTATTGATTTCATCCCGATTTTGACTCGTCGCTATCTCTGGCTTAGGAATGATATCATTAGATTGAGTATTACCAGAGCAATTTAATATTAAAGTAGAACTGGCTATTAGTCCCAAAACTTTTTTAATATTCATAATCACCCCGTTTCAGAAGGTAATATAACAAATTATAGCAATATAACTGCTGTTATTTTTCAGACATGTACCGATTACAAGAACGCATTGAAAGTGTTTAAGAGTTTGACGATTTGTAAAATGAATCTAATTTTAACTGAATATCATTTTGAATATGGTTGTAACATTGAGATAAAAAATCACTATCTAAAAGAAGTTCTTCAGTCGTTTTCTGATGAGTATTAAAAACCATCGGATCAAAAGACTCACCGATATGCATTTTTAATTCAGTTGGTAAAATAGGAACTAAAAAGCTTAATGCAAAAGTAAAATAACAAAACACTGAGGCTAAAATTGGTGATAAAATGGGAAAAGTGACAAGTCCCATAAAAATCGTACAGACTATTTGGGCTAAAGAAATAGGAACCCAGTGCATTCTAAATAACTTTGGAAGCACTAAAATATATGACAACAATCGAGACCGAATAAAAATAGGGTTTACGAGATGACTTCCGTAGATTGTTACTGGAATTATTGAAACATTATTTTTAAGAGCCACTTTAATCCAGCCTTTACTTTGATTAAAATCACAAATAAATTTTTCTTTATACGTTCTTAAGGCCTCGTAATTTCCTCCAGGGAAAATAAAGGCAGAGTGATTATTTTTAAAAGCTGCTTCGGCACACTCATAGCTTGCTAAAATACATCCAAAACTTTTCATCATCCAATTTAATATTGGAAAATTCATAAATCCACGATGAGCCATCGCAAAACAATACTGTGATTGTTTAAACTTCTTTTCCCATGCATACAAAAATGTGAACCCTTCTAATAAAACTCCTACGCTATGATTACCCACATATAAACTTTTGTCAGATTTTAAGTTTTCAGGATTAAGTACAACACAACCATATCTGTTTTGAAAAAAAGGAAATAGGGTTTTTCCAAACCAATCAATAAATTTTTGACTCCGTGTAAACAAATCAGAATTGCTATTCATTTTCATTTCTAATCCATTTTAAATATTCATTTAAATTTTTTTCTGCGCCTAAAATTTTAGGTTCAAAAAACTGAGGTGGGTCAAATTTTTCAGGCCAGTGGTTTTGTTTAACAAATCCACGATCAAAATCATGAGGATATTTATACCCTTGCCCTTTTTGGGAAGATTGTAAAATTTTAGGAATTTCAGCAGCTCCCGTTTTTTTGACAAATTCGATCGCTTTATTAATTGCCATATAACTACTATTTGATTTCGGAGCACTGGCTAGAAAAATAACTGTCTGGCCAATATTAATTCGAGCCTCAGGCATACCAATAGCTTCGATAGCCTGCAGACAGGCCACAGCTAATGGCAATGCTCGCGGATCAGCGTTTCCAATATCTTCACTAGAAAAAACAATCATTCTTCTGGCGATAAAAACAGGATCTTCTCCGCCTTCAAGCATTCTTGCACAGTAGTATAAAGCGGCATCAGGATCAGAGCCGCGCATAGATTTGATGAATGCAGATATGCAATCATAATGTTGTTCAGATTTTTTATCATAACTGATTATTTTTTTTCCAAGAAATTCTTCTAAAGAAATTAAATCTAATGGAAAATGTGCTTTTTCAATATCACTTTGAAATAATTTAAAAATCAAATCCAAGACGTTTAATAATTTCCGAGAATCTCCATCAGCATATTGTAATAATCCATCACAGGCTTCAGTTTGTAAAATCTGCTCGACACTTAAATTTAATTTATAGCTCGCTCGTTCTAGTATTTGCAAAAGTTCTGGTTGACTGAGTTTTTTAAATTCAACAACCTGACAACGACTTAATAGAGCTTTATTAAGCTCATAGCTCGGAAACTCAGTTGTTGCCCCTATCAGGTAAATATCACCTCGTTCAATATATGGCAAAAGAACGTCTTGCTGAGTTTTATTGAATCGATGTATTTCATCTACAAATAACAATGTTTTTTTTAGTTGTTCATATTTTAAATTTTGACCTATTTCACAGGCCGATTTCAAATCTTTTACACCTGCATCTACAGCATTAAGTTGAATCCAATGAGCTTTGGTCGTTTGAGCCAAGCTCATGGCCAATGTTGTTTTACCTGTTCCAGGGGGACCCCAAAAAATCAGATTTAATAAATGATTATTTTTCAATAATTTAAATATCGCCGATTTTTCAGATAAAAAATGTTTTTGACCAAATATCTCAGCTAGATTTTGTGGCCTTATTCTTTCAGCTAGTGGCAACATTTCAGGATCAACATTTGAGCTAAAAAGTGAATTCATGAAAAACTCACTATTCTTTTCTTTCAAAATACTGCAAATCAACAAAAACACTGGCTGCTAATATAATTTTTTTATTATCTTCGGACATTACATTATGAATATATTCAATTTTAAAATTATCAGCATCTAAGAAGAATTCTTTAAATAAACCACTCCATTTTTTCTTTATGATTGCTTTTTCTTCACCTGTTTGAATATCAGTTAAAGGAAAAGTCCAAATGCTAAATAATCCGCTTCGCATACGGTATATAACTTGTCCGTTTGCATCAGCGATATCAAATTTTTTTGTTAATATTCCAAAACGTTGATAAATTCTTCCTAAAACTTTGTTTTGATTATCCACAACAGAAAACTCTTGAAAGAAAAAACGAAATGGATGAATAGATTTAAATGCGAATTGCTTTTGAGAATCATAAAAATGCAATTCAAAACTTCTCCAGTGCCCAAGCAGCTGTCTAAATAAAAAGCCTAATATCCCCTTGCTTTGCTCAGCACAAAATCCGATTATATTTTTACTTGTGTCTAAAATCTCGTATTTATTACGGGTTTCAAATCCAAAAAACTCAAAAAGCTCTTTTCGTTGTTGAATAATAATTTCAAATTGATGATCTAGCTTCATTCTTTTCCTTTTTTTAAAATTCAAATATGAAAAGGCATTGAGTAAGTTTCTAAACGTCCTATTTCAATCCATTTTTGATGAGCTGGTAATTGACGAATCAAATGAATATACGTACTTAATTGTTCAGGGTATTTAACTCCATATGAAAATAATCGATTCACAACTGGCGCAAACATCGCGTCTGCAATACTGAATTGACCAAATAAAAATGGCCCTTGATATTGGTTTAAACATGTTTTCCAAATTTCAAAAATTCGATTCAAATCTTTTTCAACAATCGAATAGTCAAAATTTTTGAGCTCTTTTTGTGAATCATGGGGCAGTAATTTTCTGAGACCTTGAAATCCCGAATGCATTTCACAGCTGATGGCGCGTGCATTGGCCCGCACATTTATATCTGAAGGCCACAAACCAAGACGAGGAAATTTATCATTTAAATATTCAGAAATAGCCAATGAATCATGAATAATTAGATCTTGATCAACTAAACATGGAACAAATCCAGAGGGAGAGTATTTCAAAATTTCAGTTTTAGTTTCTGGCTGATCCAGTGGAATGAGGACTTCTTCAAAAGGAATATTAAAGTAGCTCATTAACAACCAAGGGCGAAGTGACCAGCTAGACAAGCGCTTGTTTCCAATAATTAATTTCATGCAGTGATTTGAACTAGACTTCAGTTAAAAAACAAGAAAAATGGCAAAATAAGATGCCCTAATATTATGCTGCGCCACAGATTTAACTTGAAATATTTAAAAAACTCCCTATATTTAACAACTCACAGCAAATAACAGCTACGGAGAGGTAGTTAAGTTGGTTATAACGTCCGCCTGTCACGCGGAAGGCCGCGGGTTCGAGTCCCGTTCTCTCCGCCATTTTATTTTTTAATAAAATAGGCTTTTGAGATCAAAAAATTCTAAATAATTGAAAATACAAATTAACTGCTAAGAGCCAAACTTTAAAAGGAAACTATTGCATGTATGTTGCGTTTTTCCGATGGAAACTTAAGTTTGGTTCCTCTCCAAAGGTAGGGGCAGTCAGTGTTTCTGCTAGCCACAATATTGCTTTTACTCTTAAACGATAATTGTTAAAATTATGCATTCCATAAGCTCTGTTTTGTATCTCATCCATTCGCCGATGTAAACCCTCAGTAATCGAATTTGTTTTACTAAATCTCCACATCCTGACGATCTCTTCACTCCATTCTTCCAACGTACTTCCGAGCGTTATTAAATTTCTGAACTTTGACATTTTTAAGGCCCATACTTTATCTAAAAATTCTTTAACTTTTGGTATCGCTTGATGGCGGTTATAAGCTCTTGTTAAAATTAATTTCATCAACTCTTGCTTAAAATCATAAACCGCTTTTAATGCAGGGTTTTCTTTTAAATATCTTTCTAAATTTTTTCGCGATTTCTCTTTCATCTGACTCCACTCATGCATCCGCATCATGTACATTAATCCGCGATTCTTTCGGCCTACTTCATCAAGATCAGACCACGTTTTTAAAAAGTGATGGTTGATCAACCGAACAACATGGAACCGATCTGCAACAACCATTGCTTTTGGAAAATAATCCCTAGCAATTTTTCGGTAAGTTTCGCTTAAATCCATAACGATTACTTTACAGTTTTTCCGATCAGGCATTTTCTGCAAATACTTACCTAGATTGCTTTCTGTGCGACCTAGCGTTATGTCAAACACCGTGTGTTTTTGTAAATTCACAAGTGTTGTTTGATAACCTAATTTTTTATTAAATTTCTTCTCATCAATGCCTAAAACTTTAGGACAACTTGCGTTTTTATGTTCGTTAAATTCACGCTTTACATAATTTCGATAATACCTGCCAACTGTAGCTTCGCCTAAACCCATTTTTTGGCTCGTTTTCAATACTGACCACCCATCATGATGCTTGACTGATATCTCATCTTTAAACGGTTCTGTAGATCTTTGGTAAGGTAAAATTCCAGGTAATCTTTGATTAAAATATTTTTTACAATCGCGACAATAAAACTTATGAGTTCTAATCAGAAGCAGGCTTCTATTTAAACCAATACTGTGATGCTTAAATGCCGGTTAAAGCTTTCTTTCGTAAATTAACC
>JAYUJM010000033.1:0-1019 GCA_043765175.1 Pseudobdellovibrionaceae bacterium
CTAGTTTTGACAAAATTAGCCTACGGTAATAAGATGTAAGTAGGTAGGCAGAGGACACCTGAAATCACTAATGAATTTCAAAGTAAATCTGCCCTACCAAATTTTTCGGATGGAGTTATGGAGTAAATTTGAGTACTTTACAAAAAAATAAAAAACTCACTGGCTTGTACTATACTAAAATCGTTAAATCTTTAAAATATCTTGAATACAGCTACAACAGAACATTAAAAATGCCATTAAACCCCACGACTATGAATGACAGTGAATTAGAAGCCTGGGATAGTTTTGCCGCCAGATTTGCCCGAACATCTGATATTTTTTTAACTAAATATGTTAAGGCCTATGTGCTGCAAGATGATCCAGCTTACGATGGTGGGTTTCATGATCAACTTAATAAGGCAGAAAAATTAGGTCTTATTGAAAATACTGAATTATGGATGGATATTCGTGAACTTCGCAACGCTACAGTTCATGAGTATAGCGATCAAGATTTGGAAAAGATTTTCGAAAAGTTTCGCAAATACACTCCTCTTTTATTGGCATTAGCTAAAAAGTTAGATCATGAGACTGAGTCCTAAAGAAATTCAAGCACTAACAAGTTCGTTCAACAATTGTCTTTTTGAAATTGAATTTAAACTATATCTTTTCGGTAGTCGTGTAGACGACACTAAAAAGGGTGGTGACATTGACTTATTAGTTGTTGTTAAACATGAAAATAAATCATCAGTCGTTAATCTTAAAAGTAAAATTCGTAAAAGCATATTCACACTTATTCCGGAACAAAAAATTGATATTACTGTAGCCTCTGATGATGAATTAAAATCAGACGTGTTTTTAAGTGAAGTCATAAAAAAAGCGATTTTATTGTAAGGGCACGGATGTGGCCGTGGCTAACGGTCTTTGGCGTAAGCCTAGTAGACGTTGCTTTAGGCTTAGTGTTGCTTTCAAAAGACTACGTCCAGTGGAAGTCTGGCCGTCGATAATCAAGGGTTTGGTAACTGATTTTTTTAACGAGCACT
>JAYUJM010000034.1:0-43716 GCA_043765175.1 Pseudobdellovibrionaceae bacterium
TTCTAGACTTTAAAAATAAAAATATTGAAAGTAAGCTAGAGGTGCAACTTGAATCAAAAACCGCGGCTTAGCCACTGACAAAATCAATCAAAGTTTACATATTTCAAAACTGTTCATATTTACTTTGAAATGGCACAGGCCAAGATTCAATAATATCTATCAACTCGTAATAAAGTTGCTCAAATTGACTCTGATCTGTATTTCGAAAAATAAATGAATAGGATTCCGGAAATTTTATACGTTTTTTTTGAAAGGCACTGAAAACTTTTTCACCTAAAATTCCTCCTAAAATTTGAGAGGCCGTTGCGTAACTTGAAGCTCTAAATCGAGTGCGATGGGGCAAACTTGAAACTTGTCCGTAAGTTCCAAATCGAAGTTCTTTCATTTTCTGATTAAGCGATAAAATCAAAGCTTCTTTTTCTTTAGCTCGATTTTGACTGGATTGTAGTGCTGATTTAATATCTTTAAGTGTATCCGTTTTTCTTTTTGGATTTGTTATCTTTGAAATGAAATAAACATTCATTTCAAACCAAATCATTTTTACAAACTCATTTTTTGAATGCAATGAAGTCTTTTTATACAGTCCTGTTTCAAATAAAATATACTGTGCTGCTATTTTTGCTAAATGATTGACAGTGAGTCGACTTAAAATTCCAATCTGAAGTTCTGGAATAAAGCAGGATTCACTTAAACTGAGTCTGAATTTAACTTGCCGACGAAGCAATGTAGGTAATTGACTTAAACGCCTTTTCACTTGATCATCACCAGCCCAGTAAACATTTAATTTTTCATGACTTAATTTAATTTTTAATATTTGTTTAACTAAATCTACATAGCGATCAACATGGTCAGTGAAATCGATATCATTTAAACTATTATCTAAATTGCTTTCCAGATGTAGTAAATAATCTTGCCATTTCACCCAAGGAAGCACAGTCATCATAGCCCAATTATTTTTACCCAGTTTGTAAAAATCAGAAGTCCGAGAATCAAAATTACTTTTTAATTTTGTTTGCTTTTTAAAATAAATAAAATCCGGGCTTTGATAAATTTTATGTAATTTTAATTGATGATTTTTTTTTCTAATCAAAACTGGTAGATGCTTTTCTGCTAAATGGAAATCTCCGACTTGTATAATAAGCTGATGACTTGAATACTTTTTTTGTATTGAAAGAATTTGTTCTGAAAAAAACTGATCTCTTTGCTTTAATTGAATATGAGGGCTTATTTTATTCATTCCAAAAACTGGGATTTGATTTATTAAAGCCCATTTAATAAGAGGTCTTGTAATTGACCAAGAAAAGGACCATTTTTTTGACCATTCAATTTTTTTTAAAAAATCTTGTTCAGTTATTTTTTGAGATAAAAATTGATCAATATATTTTTGGTCTTCTTTTCTAAAACACTCAAGAATGAGTACTTTTTTTTTACTTTTTAGATTTCGACACAGCCGCATTAAAGATCTTGTCGATTGAGCTTGTCCGTGAAAATCACCACAAAGTATCATATCTGCAGAGCTAATTTCATCAAAAAAAAATTTTGATGGAGCTTTTTCAAATGAAAATTGCTTAAGTTCATCATCATAGGACTGACTGTACTTGGCTAATTCTTTACTTTGAGTTCCTTCTATACGCTCGATTGCTGCACGTAATTTTAAGTAATAGTTTTGATGAAAGTCAGAATTGGTATCAAACGACTTTTGAGAATTGAAATTTCTAGTTTGTGTTAGTTTTGGTCGAGAAAGCATAAAATGAGCATATAAAAGTATGACGCTAAAAACAAATCTTGATTTTAGCTCATAATAATAAAAAACTAAAGACTATGAAAAATAAAACAAATCTTCTTTTGGTTTCGCTAGTTATTTGCATTGGACTTTTTATCTATCTCACTATACACCATTTCCAAGTCCAATTAGGGACAAATGGTCCTAACATTTGCTCTGTAAGTTCAAAAATAAACTGTGATGCTGCAGCCATGAGCCCTTATTCAGAAATCGCAAAAATTCCAGTTTCAGTATTAGGGCTAGCCTTTAGTCTGGTTATGTTTTTTTTAGTCCTCTTTGACAAATTCCAATGGAGTGATTCTAGCCCAGAAAAAAATTCTTTATTCAAAATTTTATTTTTAGCTTCAGCTCTCATTTCAGTAGTTATGGCTTTACTATCATTTTTTGCAGTTAAAGTAATTTGCCCGTTTTGTCTTTTAACGTACGTGTTCTCGTTTCTAAACTTATATTTAGCTTGGTCATTATATTCATCCAGCAAATTTGATATCAATCAATTCCTGACAAGCAAATTTAATTGGAGTTTAGCTGCTATTTTTGTTGTTACAACTTGGTTTATTTCTAGTTATTTACAAAATCAATATGGCTTAGATATGATTAAAAAATATATTCCTGAAAAAGTTCAAATCTGGAAAAATGCTCCTGTTGTTCAGTTTGATTTATCCTTAGGTTTGAACCAGAATACAAATGCAGAAAATACTATTATTGAGTTTGCAGATTTCAAATGTCCTCACTGCAAAGACGCTGCAGAAAATATCCATAATTTTTTATCTACTCGTAAAGATGTACGATTTGTTTTTAAGCCTTTTCCACTTGATGGAACCTGCAACCCTCAAATTTCACAAAAAGGAGATGGCTCACGCTGTAAAATGGCTGCTTGGTCATTATGTGCTGAGAAATTATTTCAAAAAGGCTGGGAAGTGCATAAGTATTACTTCGACAACCAAGAAGACCTTTTTTCAGTGACAGATTTGAAGGAAACTAATCAAAATATTTCTAAAAAACTAAACTTTAATTATGATGAAGTAGAAAAATGTTCTGATTCCGCGGAAACAAATAATTCGATTGCAAAGATGTCCAATGAAGGCTTAGCAGGAGGAGTGCAAGGAACACCAACGGTTTTTTTAAATTCTAAAAAAGTTGAATTCGGACATGGTCAGCTTAATTTGATTCTTAAAACATTACTTGATCAAAAATAAAAATATCAAATTAGATCAACTTAGTGAGTAAATCCGTAAGATGATCTACAAGTAACATAGTTACTGTATAGGCATTTTCTCCCAGTCCTTTGAGCACTTCATTAATAAGTGTCGAACCAGCAATAATAATAATAGCTACCCAAAATGACTTAATAAAATAGCCTGTTGATTGGCTGTCTTTAAATTTTAAGTCATAATACGATAATTCAATTTTATTTAAAGTTTCATTCAATTCATGAGTATTTTTTTTATATTTATCTTTTAATTCTTCTTGTTTTGAACGAGTCAAAGAATTAAACCCATTAAAATTTTTATTTGATTCTAGCGCAAGAATTAAATCCATTGATCTCGATAAGTAGCGTTCAATTTTTAGTTTGTAATTTTGATATGGAAAAGTTTTTTCTGAAAATTTTTTTAAGACTTGAATAGCATCTTGAAATTGCTCTGAACCTACAAATCGCATCACTTCATTTCGAACAGTCAACACATGATCCAATTGAGCCATTTTTTTTTTATAGAGATCCCGTTGAGTTTGAATATTTTTTGCTGTCGACATGTGTACACTATCGGAATCGAAAAACTAAATCTTTAAAAAATAAATAAATCTAGACTTGATTTGATTTATTTCTAATTTCAGAATGAACTATGCCATTATCACAAGTTTTCTTTTCAAAAATTTTGCGAATTATTATCATTTTATTGTTTTATTTTGAGACATCAACCGCTCAAGCGGAAATCGAACGCAGCGTCGCTTCAACCTCAGGCAGGTCAAGTGCGATTAGTTTTGGTCTTAATTCAGAATTTATTAATGGATCTCAAGTACAAGATAATTCGATATCGGCTTATCTCAAGTACGGCTGGAACTTTAGTTCCTTTGAATTAGGACCTACACTCAGACTCAATTTTTATGATTTTGGATTCGGCGCAAACACAGATTATTTAGCTGGTATTTATTTTAATTATAACTTTAATGATAATAATTCAATACATTCAACAATATATGGTTTATTAGTTCAAATTGAAGGCGGAAATAAAAGCTATGCTTCTGATGGCCGTGCTTTGATAAAGCAAGTACAAACTGGTTTATTCTTAACATCATTTTTGAGTCAAACATCATTAGCAATTAAGACTGAGTTAGCCTTAGTCGGTCGTCAAATTAAAGCTAACGATACAGAAGTGTCTGCACAAGGACTGACATCACAAATTTATCTAATCTACTACTACTAAAAAAAAAGCTGTGTTTTCACACAGCTTTTGAAATTGAAATCTTTAAACTAAATTACCAGTTTATTTGATCAACTTTGTAACCAGATTTTTCGATAGCACCTTTGTACATACCTTTAACAAATTCTTTAGCTTGATCAGGCTTTAAACCTAAAGTGTTAGCTGTACGATTTGTTAATTCACGAGCTCCATCAGTGTTTCCATTTTGAAAGTCTTTAAAAGCTGAAATGGCTTGATTAAACTTAACACCGAAAACAGTTTCAAAAGTTTTATCCATATCTTTAGTAGTCACTTTACCACGTTCAGCACCCATAACAGCCCATGAGTTTAAAGCTGAAGCAACAGCAACTGCTTTATTTGCAGATAAACCATATTGTTTTGTAAGCTTATCAGCTCCTGCTAAAATTATTTTTTTATTAATATCAGAGTTTATAGCTTTTGAGTTCACATCAGAAGCATTTTTAGCATCTTTAGTGTTAATAGCTTGTCCAAAGTTATAAGCACCTTTGTTAGCACTATATAAAACTCCATTTTTACCAAACCAATATGTCTTAGTAGCTACGTTTTCCCAATATAATGAAGAGTTTCCTACACCAATTGTTGTTCCGTTGATAAATCCTGCAAATTGGCTGTTATTAGCCACATATTGAAAAACACCAAGATCATTAAATACTCGAGCTTGTCCTTTAGAATCAAAGGTAACGTACCACATGTCATCAGATCCAAAACCACCAGAATCATAAGCTGGATCAGAAGATACAGTGACTCGTTGTCCTGTTTGACGAGAAAAAGTACATCCTGGAGTTGGTTGTTGAGTTTTACATATGTCTCCATAAACAGTTTCGTATGGATAGTAAATTGGATCTACTGGTCCACCACCACCATTATTACCGCCGCCTGGATTATATCCACCATTAGTACACGAAGTTAAGGCTGCAACACCAAGTGCTGCTATTATTAAGATTACGTTTTTGCTTAAAGCTAGTTTCATTTTTCCCCCATTTATTTGGTTTGTTTTGTTTTATGCGGTTAATGCAAGGATGATGACAAACTTTTTGACACCATCTTTGATCTACTCACTAACATAAAACTCATCAAATAACTAAATAAAGTTTTTTAAAATGAATTTTTGACTTATCTTTTTTAAAATTAGTTTTTTTGCTCTATTTTTAACTAATACACTAATTTAAATCGTAATATTTTGTCACCACAGTCGTAATCCAAGTGATACTGTCCGTTTATATACACCGGAGCATCAACTGCTTTGCAACCTTCTGGTGAACTTAATCGTAATCTTGCAGGCGAAACCATTTTGTAATTATTACTCTCTCCAAATTCTGTCGGCACTAAAAAGCGCACACCACGATTTAAGCCGCTTCCTTCTGTTGTAAATAAAGCAGGTATTTTTTCTTGAGATCCTCGAGCAGTTAAAGAAATTGGAAACTGAAGATCCACTATTAGATCCTCACCAATATAAGTATACTTATTTAAACTTGATCGAGCCACTGAAGATCGTGATGTTTTATTTGTTGCTAAATTATGATATTCAATTTCAGTATTTGTAATTAAAAAGACTCCTTTTTGCTTTCCACTTGAAAATGCAGCTCTCACACGCAAAGGAGAATCAAATAAACTTCGATCACTTGGCAATAACTGATCTACGATTGAATTTGTTGCATAATCTATTAAGGTCACTCTTTGCTTTTGATGAGCATCAAATCCAAACCAAAATGTACCTAAATACTCGTCTGATGTTTTAGCTAAGCTCACAGTTTTATCTTTCTTGGTATCGATCAAATTTCGATACTGTAGTTGTCCTTTCATTTCTATACCTTTGATTTGATTTTGTAAAACTCCATTGGTTACCCAACCTATGGCAAAAGCATTCAAATAAGATGGTTTAACTTCGGTTCCCAAATTTTTAGCCAATAGCACTGGTAAAATTCCTTGCTTAATATTTTCAATGCGGGGCTGTAATATATCAACGACTTTAAAACCAGATTGATTTTCTAAAGTAGCTAATTTGAAATCTTTATCTAAATAATAAAATCGAATATCGCTGTCTCCTGATGGCGGCTTTTGACCAATATTAACTTGCCACAAATCAGTGATATCAAACTGCTTAATAACATTTTTTCCAAACCCTACCCAAGCAGGACGAAGCTGTCCATCAACTTTAATCCAACTGTAATCTAATGAAATCAAAGCTCGGTTATCATAAAAAGGAATATGTTTTTTTAATTTTAGATTCTGATCAAAAATATAAAAATGCATTATATAATCACCAAAATTAACATTTCCTTCGGTGTCTTCTACAAACTCTTGTATTCCTAAAATGTATTCTGAAATGCCATCACTATCAATATCCATGCGTATTCGACTATAAGGTTTAGTGTTTTGAATTTTTCCTTCAAAAGCAATTAACTGCGGTGTTGATATGTTGTATCGGTTTTTTTCAAATTTTATCAATGAAATAAGAAATCCTTTTTCTTCACGAGATAATGCAAAATAATCTCGTGAATTAACTTGGCCGTCATAGACCTCATCAATAAAATATTTTCTCATTCCACGCTCAAGCTTTCCATTAACAGGAATAACAGTGACATCTTCATCTACGTAGTCTTTTGTAATTTCAACGACGACTTCAGCACGCATTTCAAATGTTTTATGAAGCTGTCCATCAATTAAAATATCTACACTAAATTGTAGATCACTTGGCAATTGTGATTTTGAGGCCACTAATTGATCAGTGATAGCTAAATCTACAGAAATATTTTTCTCTTCACCCATTTGAAAATTCACTAAATCTTTTGATGTTAATTCGACTTTTTCAATCATAGGCATAATTTTTAATTGATCTTTAAGGGAAATTTTAACATCTATTTTTTTATTTTGAATAGATTGCCAATAGTTTTTGATTGTGAAATCAAAATGCAATTGTTTCGATTGACGATCCCATTTGATTAATGGGATTTCCTTATCTGCATTTAAAATTAAGGGCTGAGATTTTATGTTCAAACTATTTTGCATATCTAGTAAACCTGAAAGAACAGTTCGTAAATAAGGTTCACGCGATAAAACTGGTACACCTGCTGTTTCAATTGGACCAACAAGAACTGCCTTTTCTGCCATTAAAGCACGGGCCCCTAACATTAATCGTGGATAAATTTCTTCTGGCTTGATTCCACGTGATAACATTTCTGCAACTACTCCCGCAACATACGGCGAAGCTTGAGAAGTTCCAGATAATATATCTACACCACTAAATCCTGGTAATCGAATCGATCTTCTCACCATGGGAATCGTAGAAACAATCGAAGTACCGGGTGCAGCGATATCAACTCCAAAACCAAAATTAGAAAAATGAGCAATTGAACCATCGGGACGATGAGCCGCTACACAAATAACACCTTTATACTGGCAGGGTCTTAGTAATGCTGTGGTTGAATCATTCCCTGCAGCAGCAACAACAATAATTCCACGTTTTTGTGCTTCATCAATAGCCTCTCGCATGATATCTGCATCCTGAGCCTGAGGCCAACCTAGTGATAAATTAATCACATCTACTTTTGCATGTATTGCATAAATAATTCCACGAGCAATTCGATCAGCTAAAGTTCCACCAGAAAAAGATCCATCGCGAGAATCTTCAGACGGAGATAAATCAATACTAAATGGCTTAACAGGTTCATTTGGTGCCTCACCAATCACTTGAATAGGAACTATTTCAATATTATTAGAAACTGAGGCTACAATACCAGCAACGTGAGTCCCATGACCAATATCATCATTAAAACTTGGTGTACCTACAATATTTTCTGCTGTATTTTGGCCTAAAATACTCCATCCATGACAATCGGCTGGATATTCATTTTTATCCGTATCCATGCCTTCAACTTTATTAGATAAAATTTCACTGCACCCACCAACTCCATTTTCTTCAACACATTTTTCGTATTTAGCTAAAGCAAGGCATTCTCCTGGTTTACGAAAAATTTTATTTTTTAAAAGTGGATGATTCACATCAACACCAGTGTCAATGACAGCCACACGAATTTTCTTTCCTTGAATCGGGCTTGCTAAATGAATATCTTGATTAAGACGCGCTTGTAATCTGTAAGTTTGCAATGGATTTAGATCAAATACTAAATTTTCACCTTTGTTTCTGAGACCCCAAGAATTTTGGATGGTCTTTTCCAAAAAATCAGCTTGAGATAATTGTGCATTTGCAAAATGAAAAGACATTGCTATTAATGGAATTATAACTGTTGTAAAATTCAATTTGTAAAATAATTTCATAGCATCCCCTATTGAAAATCTGCGCCAGTGCGGTTAAGTTCAGTTGATATTATATTTGATTTTTCAGCGACGACTCCAATTAAACCATTTGAATACTGTTTTCTTTTCTCGGGTTCACCTAAAGTGTTACTTAAATAATCTCCGTCGTCTGCGTTCTCATCACCAGTTCTGAAGCCAGAAATATCGATATAATATATATAGTTAGGCTTTTCCAGAAAACTCAAAAACATATTTAACGGAATCTTTTCTTCGATAAGATAAATAATTTCATTCATCATTTCGTTTTGCATTTTGATATCACTGTTATCAGCATAATATTTTCTAGAGATATCCATAATTTTTTCGACCCAAGGTTCAAGACATTCAAAAGCAGTTCCTTTATATGTACTGTATTGATAAGAATTTTCTCGATTGACTTGGCACTGTGATAGATAAAGTTGTCTTCCTAAATTAGAATCACCGCCACCCATGAGCATCAATAAATTATTATAGACTAATGTATCTTCTAATCGTGCATCTTCAGGCTTAAACAATTTTTTAAAAAATTTAGCAAGCCCCTTAGAAGAATCTTTGATATTTGCTTTATTAGTTGCATCCGTAGGTGCTATCACTAAATCTCGAATCTTTTCTACAGCCGGCGGTAGAAGTGATAAATGACTTGTCACTCTGAAAAAATTCATTTTTTTAACATTTTGTAACACATTTGCTGGAATTAGCTCTTGTCCATCATACTCTGTGCCTTTTATATTTAGTTTTACATTTTCTAAAATCGAATCTAACTTATTACGCGGAATGCTCCACCCACCCCAAACATGTTCCACTGTTGAAATTGTCGGAAGGGCTCCAAAACGTTCTTGATTCACTTCAGATTCAGTTTTAACAATTCTCCATTCTGCTTTACCAAATGGAACTTGTGTCGGATTTTGAGATTCTTGATTTAATGTCGGCGAATAATTTTTTAAATAAAGCGCTGTCGTTCCATCCACTAAATCTAAACCAAAACCAAGAAGATCCCTTCCTTTTAAGGCCCCTTTACGATGTGAAATAATTTGAATGGGTTCATTAACTACTTGAACGCCTTGTGGAGTATTCAATTCAGGTTTTTGAATAGTGAGCAAATGCGACTCTTGCATTTTTGAAGCTCGATACCAAAATATTTTTGTTTTGATATTTTTTGTAATCAACTTATGATCAATTTGAAATTGTTGATACTTAAAAAAAGTATACAGTTGATCTGTACTTGATTGATAAATCAGTCCGCGTAAGGCTGAAGCTAGTTTTTGTCCGAAGGCTTTTTGTTGTTTAAATAAAGTTTCGATGTCAGGATTTTGGGATAAATCGATTTCTCCACTATCACCTTTTGCAACTAAATCACTGTTATAATTTAATATGAATGCATCTGTGTGTAAATCTGTGTTAATAGTTTCACCTTTGATTTTCATTAAGTTAACAAAATAGTTCAATGAAAATTCTAAACTAAATGCTTTTGTGTTTTGATCCCGTACGAAAATTTGCAAGCCGTCGTTTGTTTTAGTGATTTGAATTTGTCGCAATAATACTTTTGCTCCGCCTGCTGTTAATCCAATCGTAGGGCTTAGAGTGCCAGCATAAAAACCAATCAGTGAATCTAATCCAACATTAACACCAGCTTGAGCTGCACCAGTAATTGAATCCGTAATTAAAAAAACTTCACCAGATCTCATTTCATTAATGAAACTTACAAAACCATCTATTGTTTTAACAGGTGCTGGCGGATTTTCAGTTGTATTAGCATTAGTCACAGGGTCAGTAATTGCACTTAAATCTGCACTTGTAGAATTTGGTTTTGTCTGTGCTGGATTAAGAACTTTTCCAAGCTTACTGAGTTTAATATCAACTTGTGTATCAAACCAACTGACATTACCAGATTCTTTGATTGAATTCAAAGGTCGCACGTGAGTAAATTCTCGATTATAGCTGACCTGCACTCCGCCGTTTACAGCAAATCCACCAAGCTCATTAGCTGATCGCATAAATCCTATTCGTGCCCCGGTACTGACAGTATCAACTAATTGAATAGGAGCTTGGCTTCCAAAAAAAGTTCCTGTGGTGAGTATTCGAGAAGTTCCGTAGTTAATTCCACCGATCATACCTGTAGTGTTACCAATAACTCTGACACCTTGACGAGAAACTTCGATTCCTTTTTTTTGTTCATCCAAAGTAAATGTTTTTTCAGCACCAATTATTTTTTGTAAATTTATAGTTCCAATTTCAATTGCTGATGAAATTAATTTTACTTTCATAAATTTTAAAAAATCACCAGATTCAAAAGGCGATTGACGATCTCCATGAGAAAAACGTTGAGGATAATTTGGAATATTTTGAACAACAACTTTACCGTTGACGACATAGCCGTCAGTTGAGCTGTAATTTGTTGATGGTACAGTGGCATTAAATAAACCGACTCGCTCATCTTTTTCAAAAAAAGAATCAATATAATTCTTAGCTCTGGACATAATCTTTGCTTTAACCAGCTGTTTCAATGCTGGTGGATACATCGATGCATCAACGATTTCAGTCCAATCTTGATCAGTCAATTGACCTACTCGACGTAGCATCCATCGAACATCATGTGTATCTGTGTTACCAAAATAATAATCAAAACCATAATTGATGTTAGCTACCCCGTTTCGAATAAAAACAGCCTGACTAGAAACACGATTAACACTTTCACCCATGTCACCAATAACAAAAGGGACTACGAGGGATCTAAAAGCACGTGAAGTTGAAAGATATTCTAGCAATGAAGGTAATCCGCCTGGAGTTAATCCATCAAATAAACTAGGAACTTCAGGATTCAGTTTCTCTAAATAAACACCGTGAAGAAATAAAGATAAGGACTCAGGTGAAGATTGAGATAAATATTCTTTATCATTATCCGCAGTTTTAAAAGGACTGATCGATAAACAATCTAATGATGATTGATCAATAGGACCTTGACAAAAAGCACTATTAATAAAGTTCTGTTTATTTTCTATACTGGTAAAATCTATTTTTATTTTTGAATAGTACTTAGGAGACTCTTGAAAATAGCCTAGCTTCCTAAGAAGTGCTGCTTTTAATAAACTAGAATGAATTTGTTGTCCGATTGCTAAAGTATATCGACGTTGATCACTTGTTTTAACAACTATTGAAAATAAGCCAAGCTCTCGAACAGAGCCAATTACAGACTCGATTGATATTTTTGAATTTACATCAGGCATATTTTTATCAAGCAAAGGATCAACTGCGGGGTATTTTGTATTTTGCCAATATTTGTTTTCAATTGGATTAACTTTAGACAGATCGAATCGGTTTTGAAACATTGTGCTGATATCACCAAAACTTAGATTTTTGTTATCTAAACGTAAATCAGAAGCTGGTTTCGATAATGTTTTCAATGGGATTTGAACGGCTCCACCTTCAGCAAGTACATTTACAGACACTGCTAAAAATAGAATAGAAGTAAAAAATCTCATATTGAAACATAAATTCATTTTCATAAAAACCTCGCTGAAATTCAATTTGCGAAATACGTACCGTATTAAAATTTATAGATGTATCAACTTAAGACCAGAAAATGTCTTATATTGAGATTTTCAAACAGAAACTAAGAGCTTGAATTGACCCAAAACACATAGAGATTTAAAATATTACTAAGAGTTCGTTTAGTGTAATTGTAATATTTAATCGGGAGTCTTAATGAAAAAAAATATTATCTATTCAGTCTTGTTAGTTTTTGCATTACCACTGGTTGCTTATGCACAACGCCCTTTTAGCGACAAAGGAATTATATATACAGTTTCACCACTTTTTGGTTATGAAACAGTTTATCGTTCAACACCAACACCACATACAACTGCAAAAGTGATGTATGGAATAAGATTGACTGCTGGTTATGAAAAAATTTCTGCAGAATTAGAATTCACACGAAGTAATGATACAGAAAATTATATTAATGCTCCTCAAAAAATTAGTTATCTTGATGAAAAACTTAAACTTGGAGTTCGTAGTTCTTACGGCATAAGTTCACTTTTTAGTATTTCTGTACGCCTTGGAGGCCAAGCCAAACAAAGCACTGTGGAATCAACTTCAAACAATGTCACAACTACGACTAAAAATGACCCTGAATATAGTCCTTATGCAGGAGGTGCCTTCAATGCTTATTTAGGAAAAATTGGATTTCACTTGGGGACTACTGTTGTCTTCAAAGACTTTAATGATATGGGTAAAAATGAGTATCAAAATACAATAGCAGTATCGACTGGGTTTTAAATATAGAAACTCTCAAAACCCACTACTTAAGTCACATTACCCAGTAATTTTCAGTTTTTCGTAGTTCTTTCCGGTCTAGCGAATTATAATTAACTAATGATGAAAATTATGTTTCAAAATAAAAAAAATCTATTTCTTCTGATCGCTTCTACAATTTTGACTACAACGGCTCAAGCTGGATTATTTCAAATTACTCCAAACATTGGATATAGAAATTTAACGCTTAAAGCGACAGACATTTTAAATAATTCATCAGAAACTGAATCAAATAATCTTTTCTATGGATTAAAATTAGGATTAATGAGTGGGTCAGGTATAAACTTTGACATTGCCGGTAGCCTTTCTTCTGGAAAAGCCAAATCGACATTATCAGGATTTGAAACTGAGCAGGATTTAAATCATAAAATTATTTCTGCTTCACTTGGTGTGACAGCTATGAATACTTTTAAAATATTTCTAGGTTATATTTTCATAGATGAATTAACAATAAAAACACCCTCTGTACCCTTAAGTCAGATTGAATTAACTGGCCCAGGATTTTTAGTTGGAGTGGGTGTGCATATGACACAATCGATATCTGCAACACTTCAGTATGATGTTCATCAATTCAATCAAGTCAAATTAGAATCAGTCGGACAATTTCAAGATATTAAAACGGCTTATGAAAAATTAGATACTCAATCAATTTCATTGGGTTTAGGAATGACTTTTTAGTTATTCTACAGCATCAATAAAATAAAAAAAGGAACTCTCGTCTGAGTTCCTTTTTTGTTTAAGCTCTATTTTTAATACTCTGAATTATTTTGTTTTAGTAGCCTGTAGAACTGCTTTATCAGCTTGTACTATTCCTGCACCATACTTGTTATCAGGATTTGGTCCTAATTTGCTAGCTGTAGCTGAAAGTAAAGCGCGTAGCTGAGCTGGCTTTAATGTTTTACCTGGATTACGAATCTTGTAAGCAGATAAAGTTAAAGCTGCAACACCCGCAACGTGAGGACAAGCCATTGATGTTCCATCAAACTTTGAATAATCAGTTTTTATTGTCGATACATCAGCAATTGTTTTTTGGCCTTTTTTAAATGCTTCAACAATTTTTTCACCTTCTATTTTTTCAATCATGACAACTGCATAATCTAATTCAGGTGCATTAGGATTATTTGGATCACCAACTGTACCTTGCATTAAACCATCTGCATTATTATAAAAAACAACTCCGATTGCTTTAGCAGCTTGTGCATTTTTCACTTTTTCAGAAAATGCAATTTCGCCACGGCTGATTAAAGCAAACTTGCCGGCGACAGCTGCTGGGAATTCACCTGGTTTACCTAATCCACTTGGAATCATTTCAGCAGATTTTGGTATTGAAATTTCTTTTGTACCACCAAATGAAGCACTTTTAATTTGTACTTTTTGACCAGAAATATTTATGAAAACTTGTGATTCACGACCAGACTGAAGTGGCACAGAAGAAAGAACTTCTGCTCCAGGAGCCGTAATGTCTAGCTCAGGACCAAACTGAGAAAAAGAAGTCTTAACTAATTTTGAATCCACAGCTCCGACGGCATAAACAGTATCTAGTTTTGCTGGGTAACCAATCTTAGGATTAGTTGCAGGCTTTGCAGGTTCAGTTGGAGTTGCAGGCGTCGCATCAGCTGAAGAATTCCCTGAGGCTGCTACTGCGAAAACACCAGCAGCTTCAGCTTTAGCAAGAGCTGCTTTCATTGGTTTAGCTTGTTGTTCTAGTAATAAATCTAAAATTGGATTTCCAGTACTTCCAGGGCTACCTAAAGACATACTTAGAACATCAACTTTTTCTTGAACAGCCCAATCAATACCAGCAGAAATATCAACAGTGCTGCAACCTTTAGGGCTACAAACTTTACCCATTAAAATTCGTGCTTTTGGAGCAACTCCTACGAAGCCAGATTTATCATTGTATTGCCCTGCAACTGTTCCTGAAACATGTGTTCCATGGCCAACTTCGTCCTTAGTATCTGCAGCATTTATAGAACCATTTGCACCAGCCACGAAATTTCTTGTTTTCTCAATATTTTTATTCAAAGCAGGGTGGTTTGCATCAATACCAGTATCTAAAATCATAACGCGTGATTTAGATCCTGCATCAGATAATCCCCAAGCAGTTGGCGCTTTTACGGCAATAATACCGTAAGGTGTTCCTTCAGTTTGTATAAAGGAATCTGGATTTGCGTTCGCGTCCAATATCTGAGCGTCTGATAAAACTGAAAGATCAGAACTGATATTTAATTTTTTTCCGTTGGCAGGCTTAGGAACTGGCAAGAAAGCTTCTTCAACAACATCTTCAACCTCAGGGTGAGATTTTAATGTCGCAATTAAATTTTTATCTGCAGTTCTTAAAATCATACTCTGAATATTTTTAAATGATTTTGTAAAACCAAACTTATTTAATGCATTTGTTAAATTTAATGTCTGATCCATTTTTTGAAAACCAACATCACTTTTGTACATTACAATATACCGCTTTGGTAAATTATTTTCGGCCTGGCTAGGCGCTTGAGCTAATACTGATGATGACATTCCTGCTGTAACTACTGCAGCTAGTGCAAACTTCATTGTTTTATTTGTTTTCAAAAGAACCTCTCTTCTTGATGGTTTTAAGACTTTCGTCTTGATTGAAGGCATTGAACCCATTTTGGAACCGTCTGTAAATAATTATTTTTTTATACCTATTAGAAAAATCTATTTGAAAAAGCACGATTTGATGCCTGAGACTTAAAATGGTTTTTAAATAGCCCACAATAGATTTGGAAGTTTTATTGATTCAAAACCGTTTATCCATAAGTTATACTTATACTAACTCTAAAATAACACAGAGTAGAAATTTTATGATTTTAAGCTTTTTATAACATTAATTAAGCTAACTGAAACCAATCCAAACAAAAAACAACTAAAGCTTCTGATTCAGACTCATTAATATTTTTACGACAATCAAGGATTGTTTGCTTAAGAACAAGTTGAATTTTATCTATGTCTTTTTTCGATAGGCAATGTGTTCCTGAATAATGCAATCCGTGATCATGACCCTCATGTAAAAATTGAATAATTTTATTTCGCCAAATGGAATGATTCAACTTTTCAATTTTTTTATCAATAACCAAGTGAATGTTATTTGTTCGAGCTGACCACTTATTATCTTTATTTTCAATTAAACCAATGTTCACAAGATCTTTAGAATTTTTGAAACAACATCTGGATTTAAAAAAAGTTGGGTAGCAATTTCATTGGTAGCTTGGGGCTTAATCATACAGTAAACATGTATGGCAGAATAGATCCACGTCGAGTAATATTTTAAAACGTGTTCTGGATTTATTTGCTCTTCATTTCTAAGGGCAGTTCCAATTTTTAAATTTTCTTTTTTTAATTTATTCATTTTTTTTTGAATATAATTTTTAAGTAAAGGTGTAGCTGCTCTTTCGATTTCAACTATCAGCAAAAAAAATTCTGACTCTTGATCGTTTAAATTTAAGTACAAAGCTATTCCCATTGTCTGATCAGGCGTGAGCTGAACACTTCCTGATAGAACACGAGTCATCCAAGATGAACTGCAACTTGCAGCTTCGGCTAATCGAGACTTACCACCACGTTCAGCAAATGATTCACTCCAACTATTTAGAAAAAGTCTGTAATCAGTGTATTCAAATATATTCATTTTAAGCCTGCAACCTTTACAATTTGTTAACGAAGTCTTTGCTCTTTTGATAATATCATTCTATTAATTAGGCAAGTTTTAACAGATAACAATCTGCAAGGAGACAAATCATGAAAAAATTTATATTCGTCGCAAGTTTAGTTTTAACAATAACAGTTTTCGCACAATCAGGTAAAGCTGGCGGTGGTTCTAGCATCGGGCCTGCTAACCCAGCAACGTTGAACTGTCAAAAATTGAAAGGAGTTTCTAAAATTGTTGAAACTCCAGAAGGACAAGCAGGATATTGCTTAGTCGAAGAATGGTATCTTTATAAAAAAATGTCTATGTACAAATTAGTTAAAACAAATGGTATTGGCTCGGGCGGAGCCAATCCAGCCTCTGTTAATTGTCTTTCAATTGGCGGCAGAACAAAAATTATAGAAACCTCTCAAGGACAAGCCGGTTACTGTTTTATTGATGAGTGGAAATTAATGAAAGCAATCAATATTTCAGCTTTTGAGAAAAAATAGTTCGACAGGTAAATTGTAATTTAAAAAAGAGCTACTTCATAAGTAGCTCTTTTTTTTTGTTAATCAATCTAAAATCTAAATCCTTTATAAACTGACAAAAATTTTTTCAGTTTACAAAGCATTCAATTTTTCATTCTTATTTTTTTGTCGAACTGATTTACAAAAATAAATATTATTTTTATGCATTGAATATTTTTTACAATTAATTAAACCACTTACAGCGTCTTAAATTAAGACCGAATCAAAATTATTCAGCAATACCAAGGCTTTGCTGGCGCATTCGTTATTATCAGATAAAAAAACTAACCTAATTTTAAGTTAAACTTTTGTATTTATTCAGACGATATGACTAACGAATGGAGATTTTATGAAAAAAATATTTTATGCAGCATCACTTTTATTTATAATATCAAGTTGTAATAAAGATGCAGGCTCATTCTCAGTTTTATCAGAAACAAGCACATTTGAACAGAAAGCCACATTCGCTGCAAGAAAACTAGATGTCTTATTTGTCGTTGATAACTCAGGATCAATGGCGACGTCACAAACAAATCTTGTCAATAACTTTTCCTCTTTCATTGATCGCTTTATATCCAAAGGGTATGATTTTAAAATTGCAATCACTACTACTGAAGCTTACGCTTTTCCACAATTTGGATTAGGAAGTGCTGCGAAAACAAAATTTAGAACTGGTTCAAATGCAGTTTATGTGATCGATCAAAGTAACTATGATTTAACTCAAGCCAGCGAAAGAACCAGATTAAAAAATGATTTTACTTTAAATGCCCTAGTAGGAACAGGCGGATCTGGTGACGAACGATCCCTTTCAAGTTTTAAAGAAGCTTTAAACTTTACTGACAATGCAGGATTTCACCGTGCAGATGCTTTTCTTTCTGTAGTCATTATTTCTGATGAAGAAGATTTTTCACAATCAAGCGCATCTACAAATGAAACTTACACAAACCCTTTAATTTATCCAGTCAGTGATTACAACACATTCTTACAAACTTTTACTCAAGGTCAACCAACAACAGATTATTCTGTATCAAGTATTACGGTTATAGATGATGCTTGTCGAGTTTCTTTAGGTGGAGCTCAAAAAATTTCTAATCGTGTTCTACAATTAGTTGATCTTACAGGAGGAACTAAAAATTCAATCTGCGCCCCGTTCGACACTTCGCTTGACAACATCAGTGCAAAAATTGAAAGTCAAAATGTGGCTGAATTTGTTTTACCAAAAGCTGCCCTTGTCAGCTCAATACGTTTAGTCGTCGATGGAAACTTAATTCCCCAAAACAATCAAGAGGGTTGGTCCTATACTGCTGCGACACGCACAGTAAAAATTCACGGAAGCATCTATAAGCCAAAAAATGGATCACTTATAAAACTTAATTATGATCCTGATTTAAATAGTCTTTAATTATTAATTTTTAGTCACTTACTTGAAAGGTGTTAATATGGAGATCGAATCAAAAGAAAACTGGCACATTTTATCAGGAAATGAAAAATACGGACCTTATGATTATAAACAACTGATTTATATGATACAAACAAATGAATTGATGGATTACAGTTATGTTTGGGCTCCACATATGGCTGAGTGGGCACAAGTTCATACTTTAAAAGAATTTTCAGCGGATCGTTTTTCTTTATTAAAAAAAGAATCTGAATTTAAAGATGCTTTTATCGAAAGAAGAAACTCAAGAACTACTTTATCACAACAAGTTATTGGACATAACAATACTTATTTTTTTGATGGGCAATTGACTTCTATATCTGAAAACGGAGCTTTATGTTTGTTAAACTCTCCATTAGTCCAAATCGGCGACAAATTAAAACTTCATATTAAAACTAAAGTCCAAGGTGAAACACCGTTTAACGTTGAAGCGGTTGTCATTCGAAAGAATTTTACAAAAGAACGTTTAAATACTAAATCTGGACTCTTCTATGTTCTTAAGTTTGTCGATGTGTATCCTACAGGAATGGATCAGATCAAGTCATGGATTAAAAAATCTGGATCAGTTCAAGCTATTTAATTTTAAAATCAATAATCTTTAAAGGAGATTCAAATGCTAAATTTTATTATACAATCAGGTGTCGTTGGATGGGTTATTTTTGCTACAGGCATTGCCGTTATTGGATTAGTGTTTGAGCGAGCTCAGACTTTATATTTCAAATATGGTTTTAATGTTGAAGCTTTTACTCAAAAAATTCAAAGCTTAGTTCTATCTAAAAAAATTGATGAAGCAATCGTAGCTTGTGCTCAACTTAAAGAAAAACCATTGGCTAATGCTTTTAAAATTATTTTAGAAAAAGCTGATCGTGATGATGAAACAATTTTTCAAGCTCAAGATATCGCTATGGCAGAAACAGTTCCATTGTATACAAGAAAATTACATTATTTATCAATGTTAGCAAACGTTGCAACTTTACTTGGTCTATTAGGTACCATTCATGGTTTGATTTTATCCTTCCAAGCTGTAGCTACAGCAGATCCTGCAACTAAACAAGCGTTGCTAGCTAATGGTGTTGCAGTTTCAATGTATACAACAGCCCTTGGATTAGCAGTTGCCATTCCTGCTATGGTAGCCTTTTCATTTTTAACATCAAGACAAAACCAATTATTAGAAGAGCTTTCTGAGAAATGTTCTAAACTTTCAGAAACTTTAACAAGCAGTCATGTTGCAGGATTTGATAAAGATCAAGTTTTTCCTCAAGTCAACACAAGCACAAAAAGTGCGACTCCACCATCAACGAATCACAGAGCTTCTTAATTTTAACTGCACTTTAAAAAATAAGGAACTTCAATGAAACGAAGACGATTTAAATTAAATATCAGCCAACACTCAGAGTTTGATTTAGACTTAGCACCATTACTTTCAGTAATGGTGAAATTAGTTCCAGTTTTATTATTATCCTCTGCATTCGTGCAGATGATGATCATTGAAACAGAGCTGCCTCAAGTCATTCAGCAGGCTATTCAGAATCAAGATGAAAAAACAGATAAAATTTCACTTGAAATAAACAAAGCAGATGGTTTTAAAATTACTGTCATCAATAAAAATATTGAAAAAACTGAACTCATAGCTAATAAAAATAATGCTTTAGATTTAGTAGCTTTACATGAAAAATTAGTTGAACTTAAGAAAAATAATCCACAAATTTTTAAAATTGATGTTAGTCCTGATGCTAATATTCCATATAAAGACTTAGTCAGTATTATGGATCAAGCACGTAAAGCAAAAACTAACGAAGCAAAATTTCAATTCAAAGATACTCAAACAGGAAAAGAAACTTCCACGGATTACATGTTTCCAGAAGTTGTTTTTTCTAATGTAATGGACGGATAAAATGGGAAGAACAAGATATCAAGTGCCTATGAAGCGCAGTCAAACTTTTTCACTCAATGTCACATCAATGACGGACATGTTTACAATACTCCTAGTATTTTTACTTCAGTCATTCGCTGCAGGTGAAGTTAATATCGATCCGGTGAGTGGACTAAGACTACCCTCTTCAAATACTGAAAAAAACCCCGTCAACGGAGTTAAACTTTCAATTTCACCAACTGAATTAAAATTTGAAAATCAACTTGTCGCCAAAGTTGAAAATAACCAAATTGAAACTTCTGCAATCGATGTAAGTGATTCTAATTTTATAAAACCCCTATTTGAACAATTGCAAAATTTTAATAAAGCTAATGAAAAATTAGCGAAAACAGGAAAAGTCCTTATTCAAGCTGATCAAGAATTGCCGTATTCTACAATACGAAAAATAATGTACACAGCATCGATGGCGGGATTTCCAAATTTAAAACTTGTGACTACAGTAGGAAATTAATATGAAGTCAATGATTGTAAATGCTTTACTAGTTCTTATTGTTTTTTCAAATGTTGAAAAAACTTTTGCTGTTCAAACTAAAGAAACAAAAGGGCTTCTGCCTGAAGTAACATTAGATTCTACAGATGAAGATAAGAATCAAGACAAACTTTATAAATCAGAAATATTAATTACAAAAACTGAAAAAAAAGCCATTGAAGCACTTCAAAGAATAGTTCTTAAAAAGAAAGGTCAACCTGAGGAAGCTGATTTATCTTATCGTTTAGCAGAATTATATATGCGCCGATCCAAATCAGGTCGTTATTTTGATTTAAATTCTGATTTAAGTAAAAAAACAACTCTGAGCCATACAGCTGCTGAATCTTTAAATGATGCGATTAAGATATACAGTCGAATTTTAACTGAATTTCCAAAATATGAAAATACAGATATCGTTTTATTTAATATTGCTTTAGCAAATTTACAGCTAAATCAAGACGAAAAAGCAAAAACGTACTACATCCGTTTAACAACTGAATTTACAAAATCTAAGATTTATCCTGAGGGTTTACTTGAACTTGGCGAACTTTATTATAACCAAAAAAACATGAATGCAGCGCTTGAGCAGTTTAAAAAAATTGAAAACTATCCTGATTCAAAAGCTTATCCTTATGGAGCTTATAAATCAGCATGGTGTTATTATAATCTTAAAGAAAACGATCAGGCTATCAAAAAATTGAAATCAATCATTGCAAAAAATCCTGCAAACTCAAGTGATGTTAAAAGATTTAATCTTCGAAAAGAAGCCCTACAAGATTTAACATTATTTGTCGAAGATGTTATTCCAGCTGAAAATTTGTATACTTTTTTTAAAGACATAACTACTGACGATGAATTCGGAAAAGTTATGTTAAAATTAACAGATTTATACGATTCACACTCACACCATAAAGAAATCAATATTTTTCTTAAAGAATTTATTGAGAAAAATAAAACTGATGCCAATGTTTCACAGTTTTATACTAAACTTATTGAGGTCAATGAAACCATTAAATCGCGCGAGCTTGTTTTAAGTTACATGCAAAAACTTTCAGACCATTGTAGTTCAGGCGATGTAAGCATTGAAAACGAAAAAAACTGCAAAGTTGATTTCAGAAAAGTAAGCTTAGATATATCAAAAAAATGGTGGGATATATGGCTAAAAAATAAAAAACACCAAGAATTTTCGAATTTAACAGAAAAAGTATTTGAAATTCTATTAGCTAAAGATAATTTACTTGATCCAGATTCAAATTCACGATTTGCTTATTCTGAATTACTTTTTCAAGTGGGAAAATTTGAAAAAGCTTTTAAAAACTATGAAATAGTTTCTCAGAATAAAAAATTTGAAAATTCTAAAAAACACGATGCACTTTATGGAGCTATTTATAGTATTGACAAGTTAGTCGAAGCTGATAAAAAAAGTGAAACAGCTTTTAATTCAGATCAACTCCGATTAACTAGTCGCTATATCGAAGAATTTCCAAAAGGTGAACACATTGAACCTTTACGCTTTAAATTAGGATTTTTGGCCTACCAAGAACAAGATACTATGACTGCTTTAAAATATTTAACTCCATTGACTGATTTTGCAAAAGATGCACAACTAAAACTTAAATCAGAAGATATTATTTTAGATATCTACAATTTGAAAAAAGATTTTAAACTTTTACAAAGTTTTTCACAAAAAGTTTTAAATCAAAAACCAAATGCTGAAAGGTTTAAAAACTTACAACAAATAAACCAAGAAGCTCGTTTTTCACAAATGCAGATTGATTTATTAAATTTAACACCTGAAAAAAGAATTGATACTTTAACAACATTTGCTATTGAAAATAAATCTTCAAAACTTGCCAAAGAAGCTTTGTGGCAGTCTATATCACTTGCTTTTAGCAACGGATTTGAGATTAAAGGTGCTTCTTTAAGTCTTAATTACTTTGAACAATTTCCCCAGGATCCGAAAAGCATAGATTCACTTAAAGATGCTTTAAAAAGTTATACAGACGCTGGTTATATTAGTGATTCTATTAAGACGATCCAAGTATTGTCAAATTTAGAACCCACTAAAAAAGACACTTACATTGAAATGACATGTGACCTGTATTTTATTAATTCACAAGTTAACGAATCACAAAAATGCTATCAAACACTATTAATTAAGTCCGACAAAACTAAGCGAAAAATTTTACTTGAAAAATTAACAGATACATTAGCTAAAAATCAAAACTTGTATCAAATTCCAGGTTTAGAAGAATACATAACAAAGGAAAACATAGAACCTTACGTGACTCAAATTTTAATTGAAAAAGCACGAAACTTATTAGCTAAAGGACAAACTCAAGAAGCGTTTCAGTTATCTTTGCGAATAAATTCTCGTGATGTTGATTCAGATGTGCGCGCGGAAGCTCGTTTAATTCAAGCTGAAATTTTAGAAAAGGAATTTATTAGTCAAAGTGTTAAGTCAAGCGAATCTAAATTTTCAATGGTACTTGGAATTAAAACTGAAAAATTAGATAAAGCCTACACCGCTTACACTTCAACAATTAAAATGGCCAAAAGTACAAAAATTCATGAAAAAGCACTTCTTGGAATTGATCGAATTTACAGTCATTTTATTGATTCCTTAACAACTATGTCCGTTCCCAAATCTTTATCAAAAGCTGATCAAGATGCTTTAAAAAATGAACTTGCTAAGATGACTCAGCCTTTCGATGTTAAACGAATCGAAAACTTACAAAAGCTTTCTCAAATAACAGCTGTGCCAGTACAGAATCAACAAATTTCTTGGGGATCTATGAAGGCTGAACAGACTATAAGTCCTCAAATTATTTTTCCTGAAGCCAGCAAATTAAATGCTTATTTACCATCTGAATTTGCTAAATACAGTCGACTACCGTCTGAAGCTAGTGATACAAAAAAATGTGATTCCAAAACGACAACAGCAGTATCTATAGGTTCATGCATACTCAGTAAAAAATACTCAATTGCTGAAAGCCAAGCTTTAACATTAACAGCAACAAAAGAAAATCGGGCTCTTGGTTTTTATTATATGAGTGTGATTGCTGACCTTAACAACCAGGTCAACAAATCGACTTGGTTTATTGATAAAGCTTTAAAATTAGATTCAGATATTTCGATGTTTAACTATCAAAAAGGAAAATTAGTTTACAGTACAAAAAATTTAGATACGGCACTTCCCTATTTCGAAAAAGCGATTGAATTGAAAAAAAATTCAAAAGAAATATCATTAATAAGTGGTATCAAATCATTTTCTGATAAAGATTTTATATCGGCAAGTGATGAACTCAAAAAACTTAATTTTGAAGATCAAGATAAATTTAGTGTGTCAACTGTGCTTGTTGAATCAACTGCACAAAAAGGTAATTCTGCTGAGGCTATATCTTTAGCTCAAAAATATATTGTAAATAACCCTAAAAATGTAGACATGTATTTACAATTGGGTCGTCTATTTGAAGAATTTCCTGATCAACCAGAAACAGCAAAAAAGAAAGCTGTAGATACTTATACAAAAGCTTTGGCTCAATCTCAAAATAGTGAACAAAAAAGTTGGTTAGAAAGAAAAATTAGTTTTTTAAACAAGGATTTAAAACCTGAAATTGAACAAGGTAAAGGTGGCTAATATGAAATATTTTATGCTTATTATTATTTTTTTTATGACCAATAGTTTATTTGCAAAAACAGTTAAAACCACTCGAGAGGTTCAAGAAGTGAACTTCTCTGAGATGAGCCTTAAAGGTACGATTCGAAATCCAGATGGCGCTTATTTAGTCCAAAAAAAAGGGATTAAATTTGCTCCGCTTCATTCCATACAAAAAGATGTCGATCGTAAGATTCGTGAAACTGCACTCTACATAGATTAATTTAATTTACTAACAGCAGGGACTAAAAATGGGAATTTTAAATATAAAACAAACGCTAAAAACAGGCCAAACAAAGCAGTGGAAAATTAATTCCAAACAGAAAATGGTCACTTTTGGCAGATCAAGAAAAGCTCAATTAACTTCAATCGATGAGACTCATTCTGCATTTCAAGCTGCTGTTGAGTATCAAAATGGCCAATGGAATTTTATTCAATTTGAAGCCCTTACTAAGTTTCCACAAATGACTATTAAAAATAACTTTGAATTAGAGATTGGAAAATCAATTCTTAAATTTGAAGTTATAGATAAACAAAGATTTGTCTCGGATGCCTTAAATCACACGCAAGTTAATGGAACACTTCAGAAAAAAATCATCCTCGTGCACCGAGGTCAACAACTTTTGAAAACAGATATTTTAGATAAAAACCAGGATTTCTATTATAATATAAACGGCGACTTGCAAAAAATTGATTTTAATTTAACAACAGTCTGGGATATTCAAAATAAAGAAAATTATGAATTCAAATCTAAACTTGTGCAAATTGAAGATTTAACTGCACTTAATCAGGTTTCAAAAAATCAAATTGTTGACTCTCATGGTAAAAAGTTAGTTATCGCTACTTTATCATCTTTAATGTTATTGCTTACTGTGAAATTAGTAAGTCCACAAAATGAAAATATTGTGACTGTTCCTGCTCCTATGTCAGCACAAAATATAGTTATAAAAATGGAAAAAAAGAAAGAAAAAATTCAAAAATCTCAAGGCTTAGTTAGTCCTACAAAAGCAGTCGCTGCACAAAAGCAAGATCCTAATCCTAAACAAGCTTCCGCTGCAAGTTCAAACAAAGTCAGTGCTTTACTTAAGGGTGCCGTCGGTGCACGAATTTCTCAGTTGATGGGAAAGGTTTCTGCAACTGATGCAAGAACTGCAAATATTATTGCAACAGCTCAAGGAATAAAAGCAGGAGAAGGTTCAAGCGGTCGTGCATTATCAGCTGCTGGAAACGTTGAAACATCAGGAAGAAACTGGAACGGCGAAGCTGTTGGTACAAGCACTGGCGTTAGTACAAATGGAATCGCTGGTGGACGTGGAGTGGCTTCATTAGGATCAGGCTTATCTGCTGGAAAAACTGGAAAAGGTGGAATCGGATTACTAGAAGATGATTCAGTAGTTGAAGGCGGACTTGATCGTGATATCATTGCACAATATATTAAAAGTCAGCTTGGTAAATTACTGAGCTGCTACGATCGTCAATTAGCTGTGAACAAAGAACTCGGTGGAAAAGTTTCTGTTAAATTTATTATTTCTGGCACTGGACAAGTTGTTCAACAAAATATTACTGAAACTGAAATGAAAAATTTGCCAACTGAATCCTGCATGCTAAGTCATATTTCAAAATGGAAATTTCCTGAACCTAAGGGTGGAACAAAAGTTGTTGTTACCTACCCGTTTTTATTCAACACTAAATAACATTTAATTACATATTAAAATAAGGATTAAATAAATGAAAATACCAACACTGAATAAAAAAATAAGCTTAACTGCACTACTTTTCTTAAGCTCGATATCTTTTGCACAAACAAAAGTAAATGCACCAGCTGAAGTTGCTTTACCACCCAAAGCAGCTGACACCAGAAGTTCAGACAAAGTTGATCTTAAAAAATTAGAAGAAAAATACTGGTCAGCTAAAGATGAAGATTATTCAGTCATTCAAAATAGACTTTTTTCAAAATCAGGAAAATTTTATATTTCTGGAGTTTATGGAACATTGATTAATGATCCTTTTGCTAAAGCCAGTATTTTTGGAGCCCATTTAGGTTATTATTTCAATGAAGATTTTGGAGCTGAACTGAGTTATTTAGGGGCAAGTTCTACAAAAAGTGATTCAGTTGCAAAATTTAACTCGCTTTCAAGTGTTGGTACTTCACCAAATTATAACTTACCAGAATCAGCAACAGGTGCCTCAATCAGCTATACACCATTTTATGCAAAAATGGCTTTTATGAATATGTCCATTATGTATTTTGATATGGGTTTTACTTTAGGTGCAGGTATTGCTAATTACAGCCAAGTTCAACAAGCCACAGATAATTTTGGTTTTGGAACATCTGACGAATTCAAAATAAAACAAAGTTCACCTTATGTGGAAATTGGCTTTATGCAGCAGTTGTTTATCACTAAAAACTTTGCTTTTCGACTGGATCTAAAAAACAGTTTTTATACTGAAAAAATTGTAGTCTATAAAGCAAATACACCAAAATTAGAAGAATCAAAAACGAAAAATGATACTAAGCTTACGTTGGGTATAACTTTATTTACCAATTAGTATTATTTTGGGACTGGACTTGAATTATTAAATAGTCTTTCTGATAGATGTTATAATTATGTTAAAACTGTTTTTCAAATTAAAGGATGAAGTAAATATGAAAAAAAATGAGTAAAAATAAAAATTTGAAATATGTTAATGTGCTATCGATACTATTTCTTTCATCATTGTCACAGGCCGAAAATGGCGTCACTCTTCCTAAAGCTCCACTGATTCAAGTTAAAGATTCAAGAAGTCCTGCCTCTGAACTGACAACTAGACAAGCAGGAGTTCCTGTTTTTAATTTTATTGAAAAAAATGGTACTGAAACTGTAAAAGTTAAAAATATTCCAGTTTTAGATATTGGCCAGGAAAAAGAAATTCAGGCTCAAGAGTATACCATTCAAGTGACAGATAAAACTTTGAACTTAAAAGAATTTGTCAAAAAAGACAGCCTTGAATTTATTAAAATTAATTCTGATTTAACGAAATATTATAAAGCAACTATTGCTAAATCTTTTTTTCCAAAAGATGAAAAAACAGGTCAGACTATTACAAGTACTGTTCCAGTAGTTAATCCATTGAATCCACTACCAGTTTACACAACAAATGACCCAATCGATCAAAAGCAAAATTTAGTAGAAATTAAACCTGATGAATACAAAATGATTCAAGCGCTTATTTTTAATGATTTTCATAAAAAGTATGATTTAGCCATGTCTTTATTTGTAGAATTAATGGATGTTCCACAATACAAAGAACAAGCTACATTTCATTACGCAGTCACTGCTTTATCGCAAAAATTATTTTCTGAATTTAGAAATAAAATGGTTTGGGTTGCTACAGAATCAAAAGATGAAACTTTAAAAAAACAATCAGTTCAAAGCTTAGTGGAAAATATTAAACATTTAGAAGTGAGTGATATTGGAAAAATTGATACGTTAGTCGATTTATTTGGAATTAATACTGTGAGCTACCCTGCTTACTTATTAAAAAAAGCAAAATATGAACTTGATAAAGGAAATTTAGCTGAGGTTGAAAATAGCCTCAATTTGATTTCAAGCAAAACTCAAGAATATAAAGAAGGCTTATTGCTAAAAGCTATTTTTAACTATCGTCAAGGTCAACTTGATTCAGCGATCAGTGACTTAGAAATATTAGTACCAATGATCGAAACAGATAAAAAAGATGAAGTTAGAAACTTAGCTGTATTAACACTAGCACGCCTCTATTTTCAAAAATCGAAATATAGCGATGCTTACACAACCTATTTAAAAGTGGATAAATCCAGTGGCCAATGGCTGCAAAGCATGGTTGAACAAGCATGGACTCAAGTTTTATCCGGTGATAATATCGGTGCTGCAGGAAATATGTTTTCACTTCACACAAATTATTTCAAATCAGCTTACGCACCAGATACTTATATCGTGCGATCAGTGGGTTATTTGAATTTATGTCAATACGGTGACGGCGTTAACATATTGGGTGATTTGAAAAAGAAATACAACCCGATATTAGATTCAGTAAAATCGTTTCAGACTAAAAATACTGATAATATAAAATATTACGATTTAGTTAAAACATGGATGAAAAATCCTGAGACTAAAGAAATCGAAGGACTTCCAAGATCATTTGTAGTTGAATTAGCCAGACATCCACATTACACGTCGATTCAAAAACAAATTAACAATTATGAAGACGAAAATTCACGCTTTAATAAAGTAACCATTGATTTGATTCAAAAAGAACGTTTTGCAAGATTAGAAATGTTAAAAACTAAAAATGCTTTAGCTGCTGCAAAACAAACAAATTCAGCTAAAGACATTGCAGACGCTGAAAAAAAATATTTAGCATTAGGAACTGAACATGCCATCTATGCAAAAGCTCGGGAAGGCATTAAGAAAATGCGCGAAGCTGCAGTGGCACGTTTGTCGACTGAGAAACAAGATCTTGTTGCCAAAGCTTCTGTTAATTTAAAACAACGTTTTGATTTATTTGCATCAACTTTGGATAGTTTTATCGATCAAAATGAAGTTTTAGCCTATGAAATTTACTCAGGAGCAGGAGAGCATATTCGCTATCAAATGGCTGGTGGAACATCAGGAAATGTTGAAAATAGAAATCTAGCTGAAGATAGCAAAAATAAGAATTATGAATGGAAGTTTAAAGAAGAAGTTTGGGAAGATGAAATAGGACATTTTAGATCTTCACTTAAAAATGTTTGTCCTAAAGAGGAAACAACTCTTGGTAATCAAGATACGCTACCTGCTGCTACTGAACATACAAACGATGTGACTCAATTAGAAAATAAATAAATTTTATTAAAATATAAAGGATTTAAATATGAAAACAAAATTAATAGCTTTAATCGCCATTACACAAATATCACTTTTAGCTACAGCTGAACCTTATCAAGTCCAACAGGGCTATGAAAAAATTAAAACTAATTTTGACAATTCAAAAGTTAATAAAAATGAATATGAAAAAAATTTAAATGTTGTTTCGAAGAACCTAGATGAAGTTACAAAAGCCAAAGAAGCTGTTTTGAAACAAAAAGAAATTGTGACAAACGAAATTTTGAAAAATAATGACTCTTTAAAGAAAACTTTAACGCAAGAAAAAGACATACAAGCCAGCATAAAAACAGAAGATGATAAATTGAATGCTGAAACTAAACAAATTGAACAATTACAGGCCTTAATTGAACAAATTAAAGCAAACCAAGGGCAAAGAAAAGAAATTATAGCAAACTATCAAGAACAATTAAAATGGACTACAGATGAAAAAACAGCCTGGAAATCACGCGAAAGTGAACTCCGAAATCAAGAAGCAGAAACAATCAAAACTGGCCGCGGCATAGCACAAGAAGAAACGACTTGGTCAAGCCGAAAAAAAGGTTATGAAATTGAAGTTAAACGCTGGACAGCTGAATCTGATAAGCAACAAAAAATTTATGACACTTATCAGGGCTTAAAAGAAGCTAAGTAATAGTTTTTAAGTCCAGTCTATTAGTTTTAAAAAAATATTGAAAGTAGTACATTGCTCCTATACACTATTACAGTATAGGAGTATTACATGAAAGCTACCAAGCTGACTTCAAAACATCAAACTACAATTCCGCAGGAAATTAGAAAATTTCTAAAAATTAATCAAGGTGATGCTATAAGTTTCGAAATTGAGAACAATAAAGTAATTTTAAAAAAAGTATCTGCATTTGAGCATGATTACTTAAAATCAATTGAGCATTCATTAGGTTCTGAATGGAATTCAAAAAATGATGATGAAAGTTATGACTCGTTATGAAACTAGATAAATTTGATATTATTGTTGTTCCATTTCCTTTCACCGATCAACCTATTACTAAAAAAAGACCAGCAATAGTCATTAGTTCAAAAAAATTTAATCAAAAAATTGAACACTCTGTATGTGCTATGATAACTTCTTCAAAAAATGAACTTTGGCCCAATGATCTTGAAATAGTCAATATCAAAGACTGTGGATTGCCTGCTGCATCTAAAATAAGAATGAAATTTTTCACCATAGATCACAAACTCATACTAAATAAAATTGGTGCGCTCAAAAAATCCGAACAAACTCATCTAGACAAACAAATCGCAGAAGTGATGAGTTTAAATATAAAGTAAATGTACTGGTTTCTTTCATGTTCCTGGCTTTTTTATTTCAGTTCATTAAAATTTATCATAATTTACGAAATCGGTTTTCAGACTCTAATGTAAATTTCATTTTTTTAATCTTTCATATCACTTTTGAGTAGCTTACAATTAATAGTGTTTTTGGTTACCAGCTTATGAATAAAAGTTTCAGGGGCTTTTATCTCGTTAAGATTAAAATCTGTAAATTTTTCTTGATACTGTTCATTTTCGACTGAAAAAAGTATCGACGCTGACTCGATAGATCCAGAAGTAGCAAAATTATATTTTATGGCTACAGCATATGTATGACTTGATGAATGACCCCATCGAATGATATCGGCTTCATCTTTATCAGGTGCTTTAGACCAATCTTTATTATAACCTTCAATAATATTTTTACCGAAATCACGGTAATTCACACTTGATGTCTCAATAATGTCAATCTCAGGCAGATTTTCAGGTATAAAATGAGCTCCATAACCCTCTGACAAATCTTTACTTTTTTCATAAACTGCATTATCAAAACAGCTTTTTTGTTTTTTCATATCTTTTTTTATTTCATTCATAATTCTTTCCTTAAGTACTGCCTTTGCTAACGTCTGTTGACTCATTTTTTCAAAAAAAGAACCTGAAATTGAATAAGTTTTGTCATTTTTTTCAATAAGACCTAAATACTCATGAAAAAGTAAACTCATACTTTTATTTGTCACTTCAAGTAATTCTGATTTGCAAAAATTCTTTGAAAATATGATTTTATTTGTCTCAGGGAAATTGACTGCTTGGCGTTTTTCTTTACCGAATACTATATCACCATCTGCTTGACTTACAAAATACTGTGTGGATTCCAGTTTGCTTTTGAGCTGTTTAATTTCCAATTCATTCAGTAAATTTAAGTTTGGCAATACCTTCATCAGGACTTTTTGAATTTGTGTAACAGCTAAAGCACAGGAATCACCACCTCCACCAGTTCGAGGGCCATTTGGAGCATTTTGGTTATTACCAGTAAGTATTAAATTTAAATTATTTTGATTATTATTTTCGTTAAAAGAATCTTGGGCACTGTTATTGTTATTTAACACTTGCTGGTCTCCGATGGGAAATCCTGCTGAATTTTGTATACTTGATGTTGATTGTCTACATGATTGTAGTCCTAAAATGAAACACAAAACAAAAAGGAGTCGACAAGTGAAGTATAAATAGACATTTTTAATCATTGTGACTCCTTATAAATTAAATACATTGTTCGATTCAGAAAGATGCAAAATAATACCCAATTAAATGGATAAAAAATTACTGATCACATCTTTCGTCATCTTCTGGACTAGTAGCACTTGTAGAAAACTCTTCACATTTAAATACTCCTGATAAAATTTGACCTGTTTTTAATTTAATCATCAGTCCAACTTTGCTTCGGGACACAGTCATTTGTGGTTCACATCCATCAGCACTTGCTGGAACTGTGTACTGTCTTGTAACAATTTCTTTTTTAGTCACTTTAAATTTCAAATCTTTTTCACCATCATACACATCATCTTTCAAAAACAAAAAATCTATTCCAAAGTTTTTGTTGGATTCATTTAATACTGGTGTTGCATGAATATTTAAATTCTTATTAGTTTTTAAATAACATCTTTTCTGATTTGACCCCTTGTAGCCTTGGCTTGTCGCTGCAATTAATAATACGATGATGGATGTTAAAGTGCTCTTTTTCATTTTTTTCTCCGTGTTTAAATTTCGTTGTTTGTTAACTTACCCGTAAAAATAGTTATACTGGACTTAGATCATAATTAATAGATAGTTGTTATTAATTTATATACTTAAAGTTTATAAATTATATACTTTTGTAAAGATTCTATACAGCTAAAGGACATTCAATTCCATTGAAATCTATTTTTGATTATAAAGACTATAAAAATTTTCTTAAAGCTCTTTGCCAAGAACAAAGAGGGCTACTAACAAAACTTGCAACTGCAGCTGAATGTCAAAAATCATATTTTTCATCTTGTTTAAAAGATAAATGCCATCTGACTTTAGATCATATTCATGGAATTTCTGAGTTTTTAAGCTTAGGTGAACAAGAAGAAAGTTATTTTTTTTTACTTTTTGAAAAAGACAAATGCACTACCCTTAAACTAAAAAGAAAATTAGAAAATAAATTAAAATTAATCTCTCGTGAAGCTTTTAGACTTAAAAATCAACAAGAAGGCGCATTGATTATAAAAGATTCTGAGATTGGGTTAAGCGAGTACTATTCAAGTTGGATTTTTATGGCGATTCATAGCCTGACTTCAATTAATAAATATCAAAGTATCGAAAAAATTTCAGAAAAGCTTATGCTTTCAAAAGCAACTACAGAATATCACCTGCAGCAGTTGATTAAGCTAGATTTGGTTAAATTTGAAAATAATAAGTACTTTTGGAATACTTTCAATATGCATTTGTCTGATGACAGTAATTGGATAAATCGGCATCACAATAATTGGAGAATAAACTGTATCCATAAATTACAAAAGAAAGATGGAGAATCACTTCACTATACTGTTGTTCAATCCATGTCAGAGTCTGATTTTGAAATTTTAAAGAAAAAAATTGCACAATTTATTAAAGAATTTAATAAAATATCAGACCCTTCAAATCCAGAAGAGTCCTATAACTTAAACATTGATTTTTATCGACTGTAAAATAAAGCCTGAATTACTAATTGGAGCTTCGTAAATGTTAATATCTAAACTTTAATCTGTTGTTGGTTCGATAGTTTGTAATCCGTAGATACCTTTAACGATACCAAAAGTAAAATTATAGTCTGCACCTAATCGAATAAAGTCTTTTTGTTTGCTGCGGCTTATTTGAAATCCAATTTGCAAAAATGAAACTTCATTTTTTGGAAATGGAACAGACTTAAGGGCAACTCCACGTTTATAAGTTTTAAATGAACTTAAAGAAATAATGGTTGAATCTGAATCAAAAAATTCTGCTCTAGGGCGACTGCCTTTTGTTAGAATAAAGTCGGCTTCGTAAGACAAATTATTTTCTATAGCAAACTGATCTTTTAAAATTATTGTATAGACTGTTTCAGGATCGAAACTTGATAGCTTAAAATTAATTGAGTCTACATCATTTAGTTTAACATTGATATCAGTGAAAGCTCTAACAAATCCTACTGGGTTTGTAGGATCACTTCCCGCTGTTCCAAGAATACCTTGAAATCCAATAAAGAAACCTTTATTAAGTGCATCAAGGTTAATTAATGTTGAAGCTTCAATATTTGTATAATCAAACTGGACCATACTGCTTTTAGAATCTGATGGTCTTGCAATAGCATCAGTAATGATCTCCCATTTTTTAAAAAAAGGAACTCCTACGATTTCTATTGATTTATATTTTGAAAAATTTAAGGAAGTAGCTTGATTGAGTGAATTTGTTTGCGCCGTTGAATCAAAGCTTGTCAAGATGGCTGCTAGAAGAATTATTTTATTTAATTGTTTCATATTAATTTTTTCCTTTCTTTTCTAAAAACAAAAAAAGCCTAGATATCCATATCCAAGCCTTTAAAAAATTACTAAATAATAAGTCTATAAATTACTTAGGTAACATCACTGTATCGATAACAAAAATACGACCGTTTTTTACATTGATGATTTGTTGAATTAAAGAACCATTTACATATCGGTTTCCGTTAACTTCTTTAAAAGTCAACATTTGACCTTGTAAAGTCATTGCTGTTTTGTTTTTAAACAATGAAGACACACGTGGTTGTCCTGCAATAACATGATATACTAAAATGTTTGTTAAAGCTGGCTTATCGTTAACTAAAGCTCCAACAGTTCCTTCAGGTAAACGGTCAAATGCAATGTCAGTTGGTGCAAATACTGTAAAAGGACCTTCTGATTTCAAAGTATCAACTAAACCAGCAGCTTGAACAGCAGCTACTAAAGTTTTAAATGAACCAGCAGCTACTGCTGTGTCTACGATGTCAGTTTTTAATCGTGCAGGTGGATGTTGAGCAGTTACTGTTTGTGCTGCTAGTGTTAAAGCTAATGCGATTGCCGAGATAATCATTTTCATAAGGTTTCCTTTGTTTGTTGGCTAAATTGCCATGAAACGAATATGCCCTATTAAAAATAAATTAAAAGCTATATAAAAATTACTTAAGTATAGCGATAATAGCTACATTAGAAATTTTATTTAAGCATAATTGAATAACCAGATACGGATGCTGATGAAGCACCAGATGCGTTGTTAACAAAAGATATTGATGTATCCAAAACGTTGACTCGAATAGTTACCACCATATTTCCTGTACCAGGTTGATCAGTTCCAGTTTTTAAATAAAATTTAGATAGTGTTCCACCCTATGTTGTTGGAAGTAGGTACAGCTTTTGAATTGCCAGACCATGGCTTTCCATTACTTCCAGTTGCACTAATTTTTATTCTTCTGTCTATGTTTCAACTGACATACAAAAGTTACTGACTAATGATTTTTTTTCGTATTGTGATTTACTTCGATCTGATCATAAAAAGCCGCTAGTCAAAATATTTGTGTATTTGCAATTGTTTAGGATTCTTTGATATTTATCATAAATAATTTGTTAATCAAAGATCTTATTAATTTTTAGAAAGTCATTACTAAAATTTGCTTAACCACGCAAGCCAAATTCACATGAGTTTAGTAGTTTTTTAAAAGCTCTTATTTTTCATTTTTAGGGTACAGCTATTTTATTTTGAACATTGACCAGAATAAATTAACTGCAACAAATCCTTAGCAGAGCCTAGGGCAATTTTTTTTCCTAGGCCGGACATATTTTGCATAAACTCTGCATTTAGTTCTATCCCTTCTGAGTCACTTGCTTTTTTTGTCAATCTGTCAATCAGCATTTGTTTTGTTTCACCGCTAGCAACATTTTGAGTGTCCGTGATTGTTAATACGTAGGGCTTGCTTCTGTATATGATTTCATTTGTTTTTATATTTTTAGCAACATAAGTCCAGATACGTTTAAATTCGACTGATCTTTCATCAACAACTTTGTAGTATTTGTCATTTTTCTCAATAATATGAGACTTGTTATGCATTAAAGATGGCTGCGTAAGTTCACGAATGAATCCAAACCGGCATTTCTCTGCCCCCCCTTTGAATCTTGACCAAAGGAATTCCTCAAGTGAAGTTCGTAAGTATAATTTACATGAATAATCCATCTCTGCTGAATACTCATTATTTTTACATTTATTGTAAACACTTTCATAATACCTCAAGTCCTCAATACTTTCAGGTGGCGATTGAAAGGCTTTTTTCAAGTACATGTTTTCTTCTACGCTAATGACTTGATCTGATTGAGCTTCAATATTATCAGTAGTGGTCTGTTGGGGCTGGCGCTCGAACATATTTTTAGGAGCAATAGAGCAACCAAAATTTAAAACTAAGACTGTTAACCATAACTTTGAATTCATAAATCCTCGCTTTATAAGTATTATAACCTGTATATAGTTTAAACCATCATTAAAATGAATAGTAGTCCAGTTTTTTTCTTTTTATAGGCTGCCATTGATATTTTCAGTAGGAATCAAATTAGTATTCGAAAAGATTGAATATCTAAGCTCATGTTGTTGAGATTTGAGTCGACGAAAAGTCAAAAATCACGGTCCATTGACCGGACTGAAAATACTAGTCTTAACTGTCACTGGTTTAGAACTTATTTATTCTAACATTAATCGCTTAAAAATTCAAACATTAAAAGCATAAATCCTACCTCTACTAGGATTTATGCTTGATTTATCCTAGCAAAGGTAGGATAATAGGCATATGGATTTTAAAAGAATTTACTCAGTTTTTACTCAATCTGTATTAGTCCTTGGCCCCAGAGGAACGGGAAAAAGCTCGTTTATAAAAAATATTATAAAGCCAAATCTTACAATTGATTTATTAAAAACATCTACCTTTAAAGCTCTTTTAAAAAACCCCTCTGATCTTGAAGATATGATTCTGCATTTAACGAAAGGCAATATCGTTTTTATTCATGAAATACAAAAAATACCTGATCTTTTAAATGAGGTTCACCGTCTAATCGAAGACAGAAAAATTAAATTTATACTTACTTGGTCAAGTGCTAGAAAATTAAAATCAGCTGGAGTAAATTTACTTGCAGGCAGAGCATTGAATAAAAAATTTTTTCCTTTAACAATTCATGAAATTGAAAAATTTAAGCCTATTTCTGCTTTAGTTTTTTCAGGACTACTGCCAAATTCAGTCAAATTAAATGATCAAGATGATATCAATGATTATTTGTTTAGTTATGTTGATACATACTTAAAGGAAGAAATTTTCCAAGAAGGTTTGAGTAGAAATTTGTCTCAATTTACTCAGTTTATTGAATTAGCCGGCCAATATCACGGACAGATTATTAGTTTTGAAAATATATCACGTGAAATTGGAGTTTCTGGCGATACAGTAAAAGCCTGGTTTCAAATCTTAGAAGATACCCTACTGGGTCAATTTATCGAGCCCTACAAATTGAATTTTTTTAAAAAGGAAGTTAAACATTCTAAATTTTATTTTTTCGACTGTGGAATAGCACGTGCTGCTGAAGGAATTAAGTCTTTAGATTCAGTTTCTGAAAAAAATGGATTCTATTTTGAATCGATTATACTTAATGAACTTAAGGCCTTCAAAGAAGTCTCAAAAAAAGATTTTAGTCTTTTTTTCTACAGCATTTCTGGTGGTGGTGATATTGATTTTATTATTGAAACAAAAAAGAAGACGTTGTCAAAACCTTCTGAGTATTTATTATTAAATATAAAATATAGCAAAACTTGGAAAACAACGTTTCAAAAATTTGATCAAATTATAATTGAAAAAAGTGAAAATCGATGTCTAAAAAGTATAGGAATATATCAAGGCTCACATCGTCTAAAAAAGGATAAAACTGATATTTATCCAACTTATGAATTCATCGAAGCACTTTGGAAAGGCAAAATCTTATAACTATCGCTTTTTAAAACGACTCAACATCCTACTCAAAAGTTCCTGAATCAATTCAATACCCAACATTCGTCCTACGAAAACAAAAACGATCCCACTCAATACTAAAGCCATAGTGAGCGCTATAAAGTGATACATAGATTCAAAAAATAAATAATAACTTTGTGCTGTCGCAAAAACACAAAGCCCCAAAAAAATAAATTTTGCAGTGTTCTTGAAAAAATCTAAATATTTAAAATCAGTAATAAAAAATTTAAAAAATCCTAATAAAAATATCATATTCAGCGCAGCAGTCGTCGTCGTTGATATCATTAAACCATGGACTCCGAATTTTTTCATTAATAACGGCGCTAAAACCAAATGAACAGCCAAAGCAAAAGCAGAAACAACAGCGGGAAACCATGTGTTTTTAACAGCGTAATAGGAAGGTGCTAGAACCCTTACAGCACTAGAAAAAACTAAAATCCAGCAATATGTTTTTAATATTTCACTCGAAATTAAAACATCATTTGCTGTGAATCTTCCACGACCAAATAATAAATCTATGATCGGATAAGCTAAACTATATAATCCCGCTGCAGCTGAAATAGAAACTAACAAATTTAATTCTAAAAATTTTTTGGATTCAGCAGCCATTTTTTTGGGATTATTTTGCGACCATAATTTTGAAAGCGATGGAAGAAGCGCAGTCCCTAAACTGACTGAAATAATCGATAACGGAAGTTCAATCAAGCGATCAATATAATTAATGTATGATATAGTCCCTTCTGCTAAACTTGATGAAAATCGCAAATTTACAATTGTTGTAAACTGCAACAAACCAGTTCCAATCAAGCCTGGAACCATGTTTTTAAAAACTTTAAGTGCATCTTTATTAAAAAAATTAAACTGCAATTTTGGTAAGTAATTTTTCTTCATCAATGCTGGAACTAAAACTAAGCATTGAAGAACTCCTCCAATAACCACACCCCAGGCTAATTGACGACCTGATTTTGCAGTATGATCATGGGGCCAAATCGTAGCCACAACCATTGATAAATTCCAAAGTGTTGGTGCTAAGGCCGGCAAAAAAAACTCGCCCAGCGCATTTAAAATTCCCATAAAAAATGCAAAGGACGATATAAAAAATAAAAATAAAAACATAATTTGAGCCATTTGAACTGTGATTAAATATTTTTCTGTCTGGGCAATGTAGCTTGGATCTAAAACAAAAGACAAAATGGCTTCAGGAAAAACTAGACCTAAGGCAGTAATCACAGACAATATTACTAATAACAAAGTATACATTGAGTTCACTAAATTTTTGGCGCGCACGTCTGATTCTAAGTGAGCCTCGACAAAAACAGGAATAAAACTAACAGACAACGAACCCTCGCCGAGAAGTCTTCGAAACAGATTAGGAACACGAAAAGCTGCTGACCAGCTATCAGTAATAAATTTGTCAAATAAAGCTGCTAGAAGGACCTCACGAAGTAATCCCAAAACACGACTGGTCATAGTTCCAAAGGCCATTTTTAAGGCATTTTTTATTACACTACCCTCTTGCGTCTGTGAACGGGTCGTGTTAGAAACTTCTTTTGGTAATTGTGAATTTTTAGACATTATTAATTGGAGGATATACCTTGGCACAGCATAAGTCAGCAGCAAAAAGAGCCCGTCAGGCCGTTAAAAAGAATGCAATCAATACAGCTCGTAAATCTCGAGTTCGTACAGGCGAAAAAACTTTATTAAAAGCTATCAGCGAGAATGATAAAAATGCTGTAAAAACATTATTATCTGATTACACAAGCAAAATGATGAAAGCCGCTCAAAAGGGAGTTTTTAGCAAGCAAGGCGCAGCTCGTAAAATTTCTAGATTATCAGCACAAATTCATAAAGCATTTGCTGCTAAATAGTTTTTTCTTTTTATTTATTATTTTAAAAAAGCCAAGATCATAATTCTTGGCTTTTTTTTGTTCTATTTCGACATTTGATATGCTGAAATACTAGAATGAAAAAAATAACGATTCTACTTTTATCAATAGCCTTATACAACTGCCAAACAACACCTGAAATCAAAGATGCATCAGTAACTGTAGTAAAACAGAAATACAGTCGCCCTGAACAACCCTATCAATTAAATATTCCTTATCGACGATTGGACACAGAAAAAGTTGTTACCAAATTTGGATTTGGATCATGCAACGATCAAAATAAACCACAACCACTTTGGAAAAAAATCAATGACAAGCAATTCGATCTTTTTTTAATGATGGGGGATAATGTCTATGCCTCATCACCTGCAGATAAACCCATTATTGATCAGTATATCAAATTAAATTCAAATAAAGATTATCAAGATCTTCGTGAAAAAACACCGTTTCTAGCAACGTGGGATGATCATGACTTTGGCCAAAATGATGGAGGCTTTGATAATCCTGAAAAGTTAGAAGCACAAAAATTATTTGTAAATTACTGGAGCTATACCAAAAATAATATTCCACCAACCCAAAACGGAATTTATAACAGCCAAATTCTAGGAAATAAAAAGCAGCGCGTGCAATTTATTATGCTTGATACTCGTTTTGATAGATCAGCGCTGATTAAAAATGAAAATCCAGATCCTGCATCTAAAATTCCTAGATTATATTTACCTGATACATCAGAAAAATCTCACATCTTTTCATCTGAACAATGGAAGTGGCTTGAAGCTGAATTAAAAAAGCCTGCAGAATTACGTTTTATTATTTCATCCATTCAGTTTATTGCCAATGATCACGCTTTCGAAAAATGGGGAAATTTTCCTTTAGAACAACAAAAAATGATTCAGTTGTTAGAAAAAAATAAATTAAAAAATGTTATTTTTCTTTCAGGAGATCGCCATTTATCAGCCATTGCTAAACAAAAAATAAAAACAGGGGATTTATTTGATGTCACATCAAGTGGATTAAATAGGCCTTCTCGTGCGACTGAGCCTGAAATTGATCAGCTTTACAATGCACCTTCATATTTAAAAATTAATTTTGGCCAAGCTGAAATCGACTGGGCAAAAAAACATGTTGTGATTTCAATCATTGGCGAAGATGGATCTGCGCCACTCACGCAGACGATTGGGTTTTAATCCCTAGGTGGGGGCTTTAGCCAACCTTTTACAATTACATAAACCAATAACCCCACAGAAATAAAACCCATCGAAGCAATGGCTAACCAAAAACCGTTGTTGTTTTTTAGTAAGGGCATACTTTCGAAATTCATTCCGTACACCCCTGCAATGAAATTGAGTGGCAAGAAAAAAATTGTTAATACTGTTAAAACACGAACAATTTCATTTGTTCTATAAGAAGCTTCATTTGTTTTTTGTGATTGAATAGCTAAATGAAGATTCAGTAATCCCTGACTGTTTTCAAAAACATCATCAGCATAAAATTGGTAGCGTTCAAATTTTTCTTTCACATAATTAAATTGATGACTGTCAGGACAAATCTTTAGATTTGTTTTTGCCAAAACATCTAAAGTAAATTTAATTACTTTTTTATAAGCGGAAGCTTTTCGTTTTATACTAAAACCTTCTTTAAGCAAAAATTTAGAATTTTTGAGTGTTAATATTTTTTCTTCAAAACGATCTAAATTATTTTCTAATTCAATTAATTTTTGTTCATAACTTTCAGCGATTTGTTCAAATAATTTTTGTAAAACAAACTGGATACTGTTTGCAGAATCTAATTGTTCGCTGTGCATTTTAAAATATTCAATCGTATTAGTCACTTCATGCAGTGGCAGTCGGTGAAATGTATAAATTTGATTATTTTTAATAAATACTGCAATTTTTGTGGTTAATTCTTGAATACTTTCAGATTTTTCATCTGCTGATAAATCACAAACTCGAAGCATAATAAAAATCAGATCTTTATGAATATCAATATAGGGTAAATAATCAGGATCCAGACAATTTAAAAAAATATTTTCAGGGACTGCTAATTTTTGAGCAGTTTTAATTAAAATTTCCTCAGACGGCTCAGTGCAATCATACCATTGAAGAGAACCAGATATGTGTTCAGTTAAAATCATGGCTTTATTTAACAATAGATTTCCACATTCACGCAATCACTATTTGAAGACATTATGATCAAGTTAAGATATAAAGGATAACTATGAATACAAAAAGACAATTTCTTGCAGATTACCAAGCTCCGAACTTTATAATTGAACAAGCACAGTTCTATTTTAATCTTTCTGAAAATGAAACAATTGTTCAATCAACTCTTGCTATGACTCAATTTACAACTGGTCGACTTGTGCTTCAAGGTGAAAATTTAAAATTAAATTCTGTTTCTATTAATGATGTTAAGTTAACAGATAATCAGTATAAAATAAGTGATATCGATTTGACAATTTTTGATGTTCCTCAAACATTTAAATTGCAAATTTCTGTGAGTCTAAATCCTGAAGAAAATAAATCATGTGAAGGACTCTATGTTAGTCAGGGTTTATTTTGTACTCAATGCGAAGCTGAAAGTTTTCGAAAAATCACTTATTTTTTAGATCGCCCCGATGTGATGACAAAATACACTGTCGAAATAGAAGCTGATCAAAAAAAATATCCCTTACTACTTTCAAATGGTGACTGTGTTGAAACAAAAAAATTAGATAATAATCGCCATTATGCTAAATGGATCGATCCCCATAAAAAACCAAGTTATTTATTTGCACTTGTTGCTGGTGATTTAGGTGTTGTGCGTGAGCAGTTCATAACCAAAAGTGGCCGAACTGTTAAATGTGAAGTCTACGCACCACACGGAAAACAAGATCGCAGTCTTCACGCGCTTCAATCACTATTACAAGCTATGAAATGGGACGAAGACACTTACGGATTAGAATATGATTTAAATCATTATATAATTGTTTCAATTGATAATTTTAATATGGGCGCTATGGAAAATAAAGGCTTAAATATATTTAATTCTAAACTCGTTTTAGCTGATACTTCTTCGGCTACAGATACAGATTTTTATCAAATACAAGCTGTCGTAGGACATGAATACTTTCACAACTGGTCTGGAAATCGAGTAACTTGCAGGAATTGGTTCGAGCTTTCACTTAAAGAAGGACTCACCGTTTTTCGTGATCAAGAATTTTCAGCGGATATGACATCTCATGCGATTCAAAGAATAATAGATGTAGATACACTTAAATCCAGACAGTTTGCAGAGGATGCTAGTCCCAATGCCCATGCTGTTCGACCGGAATCATGCTTAGCTGTTGATAATTTTTATACGGCAACAATTTATGAAAAAGGAGCTGAAGTTATTCGAATGTTGCAAACCCTGGTTGGCAAAGATGGATTTAAAAAAGGACTAACACTTTATTTTAAAAAATTTGATGGCCAAGCAGTGACAATCGATGATTTTTGCTGGGCTATGAGCGAAGCTAATCAAATTAATTTAGATCAATTCAAATTATGGTATTCACAAGCAGGAACGCCGACAGTTCAAGTTATTGAAAATTACCAATCTGAATCTCAAAAATACACTTTAACTTTAAAACAAAATTGTTCGTTAACTGTTAAAGAAACTGAAGATAAAAAAACAAAAAAATTACCATTTGTTATGCCTTTTAAAATGGGTCTTATTTTAACTGATGGGAAAGAATATTTTTTAAAAAATGATTTAATTGTTTTGAAAGAAACTGAACAAAGTTGGATTTTCGAAAATATTCCAACGAAACCAGTACTTTCATTGAATCGTGAATTTTCAGCTCCTGTTAATGTGGTTCATCAGCTTTCAACTGCTGATTCTTTACATTTAATAAAATACGATACAGACTCGTTTAATCGTCGATCAGCCCTTAGCGAAATGTTAATTCATGAATTAAAACGCTTGATATCTTCTAAAAATAGTTCTGATGCAAATCCAGAAATCATAGATGTTTTGACCTTTGTGTTGACTCAAAATGAAATGTCCTCTGATGTGAAAGCTTTGATGCTTTCGCTTCCTTCAAGCCATCTCCTAGCCCAGGGGTTAGTTGAAATTAATCCCCAAGCCATTTATCAAGCAAAAAAACAACTTATTCATATA
>JAYUJM010000035.1:0-8942 GCA_043765175.1 Pseudobdellovibrionaceae bacterium
TGTGATAAAATATTTTATCCTCAGCCGCATTAAGTTCGGTTAAAAAATAATCAGAATTAATGAATGGGCTGACTACACCAGAGGAAATGTTTTTTTGTAAATCATTTTCAGAGTAAAATGAACTTTCTAAAAGAGCATAAGAATCATATTAGACATTATATTTGTGTTTAAAAACTCCAGCAGTAGCAGCTCCTGCAAGTAAAACAGCGACTCCTATTCCTGCGGCTTTTACTAATTCAGGTTCTGAACCACTGACCGCTAGAATGGAACCACCGCCCGCAATTCCTGCAGCGATTCCTAAGCTTTTGTTAAGTTTTATTAATTTGCTTCTATAAATTTCTTTGCAGAAATAAGTATTTGTTGAAGCGAATGAATGTGAAGATAAAATTAAGGCTAAGACTAATATTTGGATTTTTTTCATAAAGACCTCTTTTAACAAATATATGCAATCTATGCTAAATCTCAAAATATGTATTATTTTGAGATTAAATACCTTAATTAAATTGCATTGAATTTGGCTGTGTCATCTTTTAGACGGTAGAGACCAAATTTTGTCATTTGATGATCGAGTCAGTCATAATTTCAAGTCACTAGTTTTTTCAAGGCTTCAATAAACTTTAATTTACGTTTTGAGTAGGGTGGAAACAGTAAATCCAAAGAAAAATGGATATACTTTTGTTCTATAACAGCACGCTGATGGCTGCATTCAAGAAAACCAAAATAACCGTGATACTTGCCTTGGCCACTGTTACCAATTCCTCCAAAAGGTAAATTATGGTTTGCGAGTTGTACAACAAGGGTGTTAATTCCAACACCTCCGGAAGGAAATGTATTTAAGGCTTTGTCTATAAATTCATTATTTTCTGAAAAAATATAGAGCGATAAAGGATTTTTATTTTTTTTGTAAATTTTTTCTATATCAGCAATCGTTTCAAATTCATAGACTATTGCAAAAGGACCGAATATTTCTTCCGTTTCAATGGATTTATTTTTAATTTTTTGATCTGAAAGATCGATTAAAAAAGTATACTCAGTTTCAAAGTCTATGAATCTTCCAGCTAGCTTTGAAAGTCTCTCTTCGTGAGATGAATTTATAATCTGGCTAGGGGAATCTGCGTTAATTTTATTATTTCTTTCTTTAAAAAGTCTGAGAAATTCAGTTTTTATATTTTTATGTAAATAAATTATATCTGGAGCAACGCAAGTTTGACCGCGATTTAAAAATTTCCCCCAATGGATTTTTTTTACAGCTTCTGAAATATTCGCAGTAGAATCAACAATAGCAGGAGATTTTCCACCGAGTTCTAGGGTGTAAGGAATAAGTCTTTCAGCGCAGGATTTTGCAATGATGCGTCCTACAGCTGTTGAACCAGTGAAGAAAACATGATTGATGTCGTATGACAAAAGTTCTTCAGTTTTTTCTTTTCCACCAAGCTCGACGATGACTTCATCTTTTTGAAAGACTTGTTCACACATTTTTTGAATTAAATTTGAAGTTGCAGGTGTTAGTTCACTGGGTTTTAAGATGACTGTGTTTCCTGCAGCAAGGGCTGCTATCAAAGGCATAATCGCCAGATGAAAAGGATAATTCCATGGTGCAATGATGAGTATAACACCTTTACTTTCAAAGCGAATGAGACTGGCATGATCAACAAGACTTATCGGAGTCGGAACTTTTTTATCTTTCATCCAGAAACTGAGATTTTGAATAAAATGTTTAAGCTCTGCTTGAACTACGACAATTTCAGTAATTTGAGTTTCAAAGTCGGGTTTATTAAAATCAGCTTTTAAGGCCTGTTCTATAAGGGATTCATTTTTTTTAATCCACAAAGATAGCTTTTGCAAACGTTCAATTCGAGAGTCACTTGACTCAAATCGATTTTTTTGTGCTTTTTGTTTTAAATTATTAAAGATTTCTGAAGTCATATAATCTTTCATCCAATAAATGGCTCGGTTTTACATTTTTTAAGGAGTTTATAAAGCTTGCTCCAATTTGTGGAATATCAACTTCAAGACTTTTTATGAGTTGTTTCATTTTTTGTCGCTTCATACCCTCTTGTGATCCGCATAAATTACAAGGAATAACAGGAAATCCCCAAGCGTTTGCAAGCTCAATTAAATCCCGCTCAGCAACATAAGACAGAGGTCTGACAACAATATTGCGTTCATCATCAGATTTTAGTTTAGCAGGCATTGTAGATAATTGGCCAGTGTAGAACATATTTAATAATGTTGTTTCAATGAGATCATCGCGGTGATGTCCTAGAGCCATTTTTGTGAAGTTGTTCGCTGAAGCATAGTCATAAAGAATAGCCCGACGTAACTTTGAACATAGGCTACAGTAAACACCGTTAGTCACTTTTTCTTTAACGATCGAATAGGTATCTTTTTCAATCATGCTAAATTTGATTTGTTCACCTCGCAACCAAGATTTAAATTCCTCGACATTAAATCCAGGTTGTTTTTGATCAAGCAGAACGGCTTCAATATTAAAATTTATTTCAGCGCATTTTCTGATTTCATCTAAAAGTATAGTTAAGATCGAAGAATCTTTACCGCCAGAAACACAAATCATCAGCTTGTCATTATCAGCCAGCATATTGAAATCTGATAGTGCTTGTGTAATTTGTTTACGTATTTTTATAGCTAATGGATGATTTCGATCAACTGATTTCATTTTTGATCCTTATGAAATTCTATAATTTGATGAGCCCATTCGATATTATTTTTAGCAAACAAATTTAATACTTTTTGATAAACTTGATCGCCGATTAAAAATTGTCGACCATATTTTTCGATCCAATAAATCATTTTTAGTGAAACCCAATTTTCATTAATATCCTGGATATAAGCAAATGGAGGATTCTTAGCATCTAATTCTGGAATAGTTGAAATTTCTTGAGCTAAAAGTTTTTTTAAATTTTCAATATCAGCTTGATATTTAATTCTAAAAACTTGACTGCGAATAAATGACCCTTTTTCGAGAGAAAAATTGGAAACCTGACTGGCTGCTACTAATTTATTAGGCAGAGTTATAATTTCATCAGTTAGCGAAATAAGGACAGTAGATCTCCAGGATAACTCGTTAACTTGTCCAGAGATTTTACTATTTCCATTAGTGACTTCTATCCAATCATCCAATTCAAATGTTTTATCAATTTGTAACGTAATACCCGCAAATAAATTCCCTAAAGTATCTTGTAAGGCAAAGCCCAAAACAACAGAGAAAGCCGCAGAAGTTGCTAATACTGGGGTTAAATCAATTCCAAAAATTTTAGATAAAGATGCGAATATAATTAATATAGATAGTAATAATGAAATAATATTAACAATTAAAAGTGGAACACCGGCCCTCATTGATCCTAAAAATAAATACTGTAGAGTGAAAAGTCTAAAAGATTTAATGACTAAAATTACTCCTGATAAATAGGTAAGAACTGCTAAATAGGGCAGTATTTTGAATTGAAGAATAGGTTCATTCGTAGTTTTACATAGATTAAATAAAGCATATAAAATTGTAAGAATAATAATATGATTAAAAATATTTTTAAAATGACCACGAAGACTTTCATGGCGCTCTTGTGAAACAGTTTTTAAAAAAAATCGATAAAATAAAAAGCAAATTAAGCAAAAATTGATCAATAAAATATAGATTTCAAAATCGAGTAATTCGTAGAGAGAATAGGGGAAAATTGATTGTAATTTCAAGTTATGCTCCTGAAAATTTCTATTTTAACCAGACTAAGATCTGGATGTCATTTAACAAATCATATTTTATGTCGTAATATATCAATAAGTTAAAAATACGTAAGATTTTAGCACAACAAATGAGGTATCACCATGTCTGCTGCACAACCACTTAATTCGCTTAAAAAACCAACCGGGGTTTATATTTTAGCGTTTCTTTTTTTACTTGCGCCAATTGGGAATATAATAATTAGTTTTGCAGGCTCAGGAGTTAGTAATTGGTATGAACCTAATGTTTTTTCGGCATTTTTGCTAACTATTCCAGGATTTGAGTGGCTGTGGTTAGGATTACTATTTATATCTGGAATTTTACTATTTAGACCACACAAGTTGTCTTGGTCATTGGCGATATTTACCTTAGTGGCAATATTGTTTTTAAATATATATCGTATGTATTTAGGGGATGAAAATTCAATTGATATAAAATATTTAAAAGTATTCTCGGTGGTTGCCTTACTTTGTACATTAGGTGTCTTAGTCATTGCTTTTTATTTTAGATTTCCCTACTTAGATCGACGTGCGAACTGGGTTAAAAATATTGAACGTTTTGATTTAGTGACTCCTATTACTGTTAATAATATTAATGGAAAAACGACTTCAATATCTTTGACAGGGTGTCGTATTCAATTAGAAACGAATTCAAATTTCAAAATCAATGAAATCTTGAGCTTAGTTGTAACTGAAATTTTTAATCAAACATTGAAGGCCCAGGTTGTTGAGTCGTCAGGGACTGATTTAAGAGTCGAATTCAATAATATTAATTCTGAACAATCGACTTTAATCAAGTCTTGGTTAGAAAAACAAAGATCTAAAAAGATAACTTAGAAATTACAAGTGTCTCAAAACAAAACGTTACATAATGATTAAAGTTTTTAAATTGATACGCCGATAATATAAGGGTTATTACAAAATATATAATGGAGCCAAAATGAAACAAAACTTTTTGACAAAAAAAATACCGACATTCTTAGCCTGGTCAATGACTCATATTTCATGGCTAACCATGGCATTTTCTCCGGTTGCAATGGGAAAAGAAGCTGAACAAAAAAATACTTTGTACTACAAGCAATTCATTCAAGATTTGGGTCTAAATCAGAAGATGACAGTGGGAGAATTCTGGAAAAAAGTTAAAGCTGATTTGCCAGGATTTGTTTATTATGAAATCGAAGAATTAGTAAAATCAAATCCTAATGCTTTAATGCCAATATTTGATGTTAAATCATCTAAAGGCAGCGACGGCAATGAAGTGCCTGTTATTTCATTTACAGAAAATGGTAAATCACACAACGTTCAAATTTTTGGTCAAAAAGACAAATTTATAAAATTTGATAATACGACTATGAACCAAGCCAGCGCTGAAAATCCAGCGACATTGTTTCAAAAGCTTATTGATAACGATAAAAAATTAAAAAATGAGTATCAACAGCAGTTAAAGAAATATCGAGCTCCTAGTTCAGCAAGTAAAGGGTGGTCAAATTTTAAATTTTCTGACATCAACGCAAAAATGTGGAAAGCGATGACTATTGAACAAAGAGCCACTTTTTTAATTCAAATGCGATTGATGTATTTAGATGCCCGCAAAGTAAATACAAACGGTAAAGCGAATCAAGAAACAAGTTCTTTTAAAATTTTGGATCAGTTGTATAATATATTAGTTCAATCAGCAGAGGCACAGACAAAAAGCACTACAAGCTCAACTAAAAAAGTAACGACTTTGGCAGGTAAAACAATTACAGTTTCTAACTTTGCTGAAAGCTGTGTTGTTGCTGGCTACATCGGAAAATATGTTCCGCAAATAAATAATGTAAACGGACAAAAAAGACAAGGTTGTTCAGTCGATGTAGCTATTGGTACATACCAAGATAAAAAAGGATATGATTATGTAATTGCAGCTAACGATGTTTGTAGAAATGCTTTCGGTGTTAATAATGGTGTCTCATGTAACCCAGTTATCTATGGTTATCCCAATGCGAAACCACTTTGTATCGATAAGCGAAGTCAAAACTTTCAAATAGCAACGCACTGGGATGGTCCATGTGATAAAGCAAGTCGACTAACATCTGATAATGTTGCTGATCTTTCTGGAAAAGATTATTCAAAAATTTCTCCTCGTGAGAAGCAAATTGAAGCTATTAAAACTGATCAAGCCAAAGAAAATTTTAAATTAACTAAAGATTTTATTTCTGGCGTACTAGAAAGTAAAGATCCTGCGATGCTTAAATTATTGCAAGATGGTGTTTGGTCGCAAGCTTTAGAAGATGAAATTAAAAGAATCGGTCAGCATTTTGACGATGAAATTGAATCTGCGATTAAGACTTGTGAAAAAGACATTACAGGAAAGCACGAAATCAACCAGAAAAAAGCTTGTGATCAACTTCATGGACGTAAACTTTTTGTAGATGAAATCATTAAAAAGTTAGTTAAAGACGCGCCTACTCCGCCAGTACCTGATGTGGTAAAATGTCCTGAAAATTCAAAAGAAAGCACAACAGAAAAAGGTAAATGTGTATGTACTTTTGTAGATGATTCAGGATCAAAAACAACTTTTGATCCGAAAGGCACTAAAGATTTGCCTGAAGGTTTACCAGATGTTTGCGTTAAGGGACAAGATCCTTTGCCACCACCGCCAAAACCTGTTGCAAAATGTGATCAATATCCTCCGCTGACTGTTGGGGTTGAATTGAATGATGATTGTACTTGTAAAAATACAGAGGGTTCTGCAGGTAACTTTCCTAAAGAAGATCAACCAGGTATGTTCTCTAAATTATTTAATACCCAAAAAAATAAAGACTTTAAAGCAACTGCTACACAGAATAGAATACACAGTTGTAAATTCGGACCGAACTGGTGGGCTGTTGGTGGAATAGCCTTAGGAATAGGTGCTTTAACGGCTTTATTGTTTGCTAAACGAAAAACAAAAGAAGTTTATGTTGATCGAGTAGTAACAAACGAAGTCATAAAAGAAGTTGTCAAAGAGGTTCCTGTTGACCGTGAAGTGATTAAAGAAGTTATCAAAGTAGTTGAAAAACCAGTTTGTGCAAAAAAATGTACTTACCAAATTGGCAGCGAAACAAGAGAAGTTTTACCAAATCCTGAAACATGTATTTGTATTTTACCTTCTGAGGGTGGCATTCAAAGTGGTCCGTCAGATAGTGGTGGAGTCGGATCTGGTCAGTAATTTATTTTTTGACGAAGGTCAGGTTTTTCTGACCTTTTAAAAATGAGGTTTTTATGCTTTTAAAATTTTCTCGATGGATGAGTACAAGTTTATCAATACTCACAATGACTCTTTTACCATTAAGCGATGGCTTTGCAGCGCAAAATCGGCAAATTGAAATCAATAAGCAGATGGTTAAAGATGCCATTTATCAAATGGGATTGAATAAATCGACGACTTATGGTGAGTTTTATGAAAAAAATAAAAACTTATTTCCGCCTCGACTACAGAAAGAATTTTCAAGCTATTTTTTAAATAATAAAAATGAAAAAATGCCGCAGTTTGAAATAAGTTCAGTCAAAGATTCAGAGGGTCGTTTAGTTCCCATGTTAAGATCGTCACAAAATGGTGAGTTATTCAGTGTTCAATTCACAGGTGAAGAAAATAAATTTTTAAAATTTAACAATACAAATTTAAGTGAAATTGATTTAATTAATTTCACGGATGCTATAAAAAGAATAACTTCGAGTGAACAAAAATTAAGGAACCAAGTTCGAAGCAGCTCTAATCTAAAATCAGTAGGCACAAAGAAATTTCCAGATTTTGATTCAAAAGTGTGGGCTAAATTAAGCCCAACTCAGCGCGCAGGTTATGCTATAGCAATGCGTTCATTGTATAATGATGCTCATGGCGTTTTGCTTGCTTTAGACTCAACAAAAAAGAAAAAAAGTAAGAAGTTTTCTTTGCTATCTCCATTTTTTGGTCATGAAGCTTCTGCTAAGCCTGAAGGCAATTTTGAAACAATTTACGATGAAGATAAATTGAATTCAAACTCAAGCTCGACGAAATCTACCCAATCTAATAGTAACGATTCAGATTCGTGTTTAGTGGCTGGATATGTAACTACATACAAAGGAAAAACCTGTACTTATTCTTCGATGAAAGAAGAATATAAAAATGAAAGTACTTTGGCTGGAAAAGCTTTTAAATTCTGTGGAAATAAAATTGCTTGTAATCCTTTAGTTTTCGGAACACCCGGTGGTGAGCCTAGATGTATCAAAAGAACTAATCCAAAACTGCAACAAGCTACCCACTGGAAAGGGCCTTGTGAAGATAGAAACCAAACTACAAATACTGAAATCCAATTCTTAAAAGATAAAAAAGATAATGCTGGTCGATATGCTTCTGAAAATATTACGATGACGAAAGATGATATTGAAGCAGAAGCTTTTAAGCAGCAAAAGGAAAACAATCTAGAGGCGACTAAATCTTATATTGAAGGAATTTTAAAATATAATAACAAGGATCTTTTAGATGTTTTCACAAGTAAAAAACCAAATGAAGATTTAATTAAAGAATTAATTCGAATTAAAGATGATTTTAATACTGAAATTTCACAAGCTACTGAAGCCTGTAAACAAGCTTCAAGCAGTGGTAAATACCATGAGAAAAATTTTTGGGGAGCCTGTGATCAGCTTCAGCGACGATTTATTTTTGTCGAAGCTTATTTGAATGAACAAATTCCTTGTCATGACAAAAAGCAAGTCAACTCACAAACTTTAATGTGTGGTTGTGGTGCGGAAAAAGAAGTGGCACCAGGTGCTGTTTGCACAGCCCCTCCAAAAGTTGAGCCCCCTTTAGTACCGCCAGTAGTTCCACCGACTACAACAGATCCAACAGTTGATCCTGTCAGTCCAAGCCCGAATCAGGACATTGGTAGCTGTGAAAAAACTTGTGATTTAAAAACTCATCGTTGCGAAAAAGTAGAATACGACGGCGTTATTGCTTACGATTGTATTTTAAAAGGTCTCGTTGTGAAACCTGAAAAGAAAAATGGATTTGGTCTATTTTTGAAAAAAGCCCTTCCTTTTATTGCCACAGCGGCAGTATTAACAGGAATGTATTTTTTGTGGAAACCTAAAAAAGTTGGACTTGATCCAGCTGGTGATCGATGTCCAGATGGATCTATGGCACCATGTAAACCGCTCTGCGAATCACCAAAAGTCTATTTAGAGGGTCAATGTCGTTTTCCAGGATG